>CANKGI010000104.1 GCA_947481365.1 Bacteroidota bacterium
GAATGTGCGCGCAAATTTTTCCGTCCGCAATATGCCGATTTGCATGATCCGTTTCTGATGAAAGGAATGGATGATGCGATGATAAGAATTCAGAAAGCGATTGATACAGGTGAGAAGATTTTGGTTTATGGCGATTATGATGTAGATGGAACCACTTCGGTTGCTACTGTTTATTCATTTTTTAAAGACCGTTACGACAACATTGATTTTTATATTCCCGACAGATACAGCGAAGGATATGGCATATCAATAAAAGGTATTGATTGGGCATCTGAAAATAAGTTTTCGCTTGTAATTGCGCTTGATTGCGGAATAAAAGCAGTAGACAAAATTATTTACGCAAAGGAAAAAAACATCGACTTTATTATTTGCGACCATCATTTACCCGGTGACGAAATTCCTGCAGCTGTAGCTATTTTAAATCCAAAACAAAAAGATTGTCCCTATCCATTTAAAGAATTATCAGGATGTGGCATAGGTATAAAATTAATTCAGGCTTATGCTATCAAACATAAAATTGATTTCAAAGAAGTTGAACGTTTTATGGATTTGGTTGCAATAAGTATTGCTGCCGATTTAGTGCCGATAGTAGATGAAAACAGAATACTAGCTCATTTCGGTTTAAAAAAATTAAAGCACAATCCGAATTACGGATTAAAAGCATTGCTTGAAGCGTATTCTCCCAAGCCCGAATTTTCGGTGAGCGATGTGGTGTTTTTTATTGGTCCACGAATTAATGCTGCCGGACGAATTGCTGATGCAAAAGATTCGGTAAGGTTGATGACCGTGAAAGATTATGAAGAAGCCAAATCGATTGCTGAATTGGTGAATCAACATAACAGCGACCGCAGAAATTTTGATAAAGATATTACCGAAAAAGCATTTGAAATGATAGAACGTGATGTTGATTTTATTGACAGAAAATCAACTGTTCTTTTTCATAACGAATGGCATAAAGGGGTGATTGGAATTGTTGCTTCGCGATTAATCGAAAAATATTACCGACCAACAATTGTACTCACCGAATCGAACGGAATGGCAACAGGTTCGGCACGTTCAGTTGAAGGATTTGATTTGTATAATGCCATTGAAGAGTGTTCGGAATTACTTGAACAATATGGAGGACACATGCATGCAGCCGGCTTAACAATGCAACTTGAAAACGTAAAACCATTTGCCGAAAAATTTGAAAAAGTGGTTTCTAAAAATATTGTTGAGCGAAGTTTAACTCCCGAAATAGAATACGATGCCGAAATTCTTTTGCGTGCCATCACACCAAAATTTTTCAATGTGCTCAAACAATTTTCGCCATTTGGTCCGGGCAATATGAACCCAATGTTTATGAGTAAAAATGTTTGGGAAGTTGGTGATGTTACCATCGTTGGAAACAATCATTTAAAAATGAGTATTACACAAGAAGACGGTGGAAGAATTTTTAAAGCAATTGGATTTGGATTGGGCGAACATTACGAAAAAGTTGCTCAGGGAATTTCGTTTGACATGTGTTACACCATTGAAGAAAATCATTACAACGGTCACGTAAATCTTCAATTAAATATTAAAGATATTCTTTTTAAAACGTAAAATACTATTCGTATTTAAATGGATAATCAGTAATCGAATATCCTTTTTTCTTCAACTCAGCTTTCATTTTATCGGCACGTGTTCCAGCTTCTTTTTCATCCGAAAAAAATTCACCTTCTGGTGTAACAGCCTGAGAAGTTAAGGTCCATTGGGCTTCTTGCCCGTCTTTAATAATAGTGCTCAACTTTAATGTTTCCATCAATTTGGCTTTAACATCAGCGTTAATGCTTGTTAAACTTTTTCCATCCATCATTTTTACTGTAAAAACAGATGTAACAACAACCTGTTTTGCGATGTCGTTTTTCGCAATATAAAACTCAATGGCTGTATTTAATTCTCCTTGAGCACGGGCAATAAAAGAAGTAACAATTGCTAATAATAAAACAGAAACTATTTTTTTCATGATGCTGATTTTGGTTCAAAAATATAAAAAATTAGAAATTTTATATACATTTTAATCTGCCACCAGTTTTAAAGTTTTTTCTGAAATGCTCTTCTTCTAAACTACTAATCATCACACCACCTTTAGTTGATGCATGAACAAATTTATTATCAGATAAATACACACCAACATGATCAATTTTATTTCCCTCCATTTTAAAAAAAACAAGATCACCTTCTTTTAAATCATCTATATCTATTTTTTTTATTTGCTCGTATAGTCCTTTTGTATCTCGTGGAGTGTTGCATGTGTATGCTTCGCGAAACAAGGCATTCACAAGGCATGAGCAATCAATTCCGGATTTTGTGCACGAGCCGAATTTATATTTTACGCCAATCCAATTATCAATTGCAGCATATAATTTTAAGTTCGATTCGCGATCAAGTGTAACGCCAAATTTTTTCGAGTAATATTCTTTTTTATTTGTTGCTTTATGTTTTGACACATGCGTTTTTGCAACATGTTTTTTACTGTTGCATGAAGCTAAAATGAGAGAAGTAAAAACGAGAATGAAAACGAGTTTAAATAATTTCACCAGGCGAAATTAAATCGCAATGTTTAGATAGTAATTAACAAATTAACAGCAATGTTAAACGATTGGTTTAAATTGTTCGAAAGCTTGCAAGCAATTGTTGCAGTAATGTAGCGAGCGGCAAAGTGTTGGCCCGAATGGTGATTTCATTTCTACATTTTTGCTTCCACAAAACGGACAAGAAATATTTTCGAGAAGCTCATCGGTAATTTCACCATTGTGTTTTGGAGGTGGAGCTAGACCGTGTTTTTTTAAACACAATAAACCACGTTCCGAAATTTTATTACTGTCCCATGGCGTATCAAGCGTTGTTTTTACAGAAACGTTCTCTATTCCAAATTCTATTAATCTGTCGTACACCATTTGTTCCATCATTTTAATGGCGGGGCAACCCACGAAAGTTGGTGTCATTTCAACAAATACTTTTCCTTCGGCATCAACTTCGACTTTTGTGATGATTCCCATATCAACCATTGAAATGGTTGGTATTTCAGGGTCTTTCACTACTTCGAGGGCTTGCCATATTTGTTTTTCGGTAAAAGTCACTGATTTCAGGTTTAGTATGTTATGCTTTTAATTTCGCTCTCTCAAAATCTACTACCACTCCGCATCCGGATCAATATTAAACACCTCGCTCATTTCTAATACAAGTGGTTTTAAATGTTCTGTATGATTGCAATTACGACCACCGTAAACAGGTTTCCATGTTGATTCGGAAGGAATTTTCAAAGATGCTTTTTCAAGAAACGGAGTAATATTTTCGAGCCATTTCTTTTTTAATTCATTTTCACCAACAAAAATTTCCTCGTTGATTAACGTTTTTTCATAATTACTTTCTTCAAACATTCCGAGTGCATAATTCCAGCAAATATTTAAAGCTGTTTGCATGCGTTCATGGCTTTCTTTATTTGCAGTGCTAAGTTTAACAACCCAAACATTGGCGTGATAAACATGATATTTTATTTCGCCTTTTATTTTACGTGCAAGTTTTGCAATGGGTTCAAACGATGAATTGGCAAGCATTTCAAAGCGAATCTGATCGGCATGGTCGTATAAAAAATGACGCATCAAACTAAAATCATATTCGCCATTTGGCAGCTCAACAAACTGTGCGTTGTGAAAACTTTCGGCCGAACGATGAAAAGCATTTGTATCCATTTCGGGTTCGCCAAGTTGATGTAAAATCGTAAACACACCTTGCGATTGTCCGATTTTATCTTGAGCCATTGACGAGAAAGAAATATCCTCTTCAAGAATAGGTCCAAGGCCCGTCCATTCACTATTTCGGTGACCGATTATTAAAAGGTCATCGGCAATTTTATAAAGTAAATCTATGGTTGCTGCTACAGTTTTATCGCTCATACTTTTAATTTGATAATTAGACAATTTGTTGATTAGATGATTAAAATATTGTCAAATTAATCACCATCAAATCATCATATTTTATTAGCCTTTTTATATTTATTTATTTTCTCCATCACTTTGTATCCACCAGCTTCACGATATTGTTTCTCAGAAACATCAAACATATCCGTGTCGTCATAATCTGAAGTAAAAACATCACGCGTGCACACCACCCAAATATTTACACTCACACCTCTTCGTCCGTATTGTTCTTTTGCAAACAGTAGCGCCATTTCGGCATTGGGTGCATGAACAATTCCAACATGCATGTGTTGGTCGCCACGTTTTTTTTGATGAAACACTTCATATGTTTCCCACTGATCCAAATCTTTTAATGGAGAGATGGAATTATTTTCTTCTATTTCAGCACGGGTTATCCGTGGGTCTAATGATTGTATCATAAAAATATTTATATGCAGAGACGTTTAATTAAACGTCTCTACGATGATTATTTACGCTAATGGAACAACATATTTTGAACCAACATTATTTAATGCTTCACGTACCCAACGACCATTTTCTTCAGCATGTCTACGAACAGCCAAACGTTCGGCATTGCAAGGTCCGCCACCATTTATCACACGTTTAAATTCTTCCCAATCGGGTTCGGTATATTCCCATTTTTTTGTTTCTGGATTTTTCTTCAGTAATGGATCTGGAAGAGTTAAGCCTAAGTCCCAAATTTTGGGTACATACATATCTAAAAACTGCTGACGCATATCGTCATTCGATGCCATCTTCACTTTCCACTTCATCAATATTTCGGTATGCTGAGAAATTTTATCGCTGGGACCGAAGAAATGCATAATTGGAGGCCACCAGCGAATTAATGCAGCTTGAACCATTTCTCTTTGTATTTCACTTCCAGTTGCAAGTGTAACCACATTATCATGTCCGTATTTTAAATGGAATGATTCTTCTGTACAAATTCTGTCGAGTGCTCGGCAATATGGACCATAACTTCCTTTTGCATTTGCAACCTGATTGATGATTGCACCTGCATCAATTAGCCAAGCAATTATGCATGCATCAGCCCAAGTAAAGGCAGGATAATTAAACACGTTTGAATATTTTGATTTGCCGGTAATCAAATCATTAATCATTGCTTCACGGCTTTTGCCAAGGGTTTCGGCAGCACTATACAACAATTGTGCATGTCCAACTTCATCCTGTACTTTTGCCATTAACGCCAATTTTCGTCTAAATCCAGGTGCGCGTGTTATCCATGTTCCTTCGGGTAATGCTCCGATAATTTCCGAATGAGCATGTTGTTCAATCATACGAATTAATTGCCTGCGGTATTCTTTCGGCATCCAATCTTTCGGTTCAATTTTTTCGCCACGTGCAATGCGATTTTCAAACTCTTCCAATTTCTGCGGATCTTCACCTGCAAGTATTGAATTAGCTTTGTCATTTGGGTCGATATATGCGTTTCCGTACATAATTTCAGGTTAAAATTTTTGAATTAATGCGTTTGATTAATTAAGTATTTTACTTTTTTCTTAATCCGTTTAATAAAAAATCAGAGAGTTTATCGGCTATTTCTTCTGGTGTAATTTCACCGTCTGGCTGATACCATTGATATATCCAATTTACGGTTGAAAAAACCGTTAATGCTGCAAATTTTGTATCCACATCATCAAACACATTTTCTTTTTGTCCGTGTTCAATAATATGTCTTATCTCATTTTCATATGTATGACGAAGTGTTTTAAACTCTTCCAGTCGAGGTTCAGTTAAATGTTTCCATTCACCAAAAAACACAACCGATTTGTCAATGTGCGAAGTAAGAATGAGAATATGATTTTTAATTGCAGTTCTTAATTTTTCTTCAGGGTTGAAATATATATCATTCACATCTTTTAGCGAAGTGATAAATTTATCGGCCATTTCAAAACAAATGTTCTCGAGCAATTCATCTTTCGATCGGATGTGGTGATAAAGACTTGCAGCTTCTATTCCAAGCTCATTGGCAATATCTCTCATAGTGGATGCGGCAAAGCCTTTCTCTCTGAAAAGTTTTGCAGTTGCATTCAATATCTGATCTTTACGCTTAAGTATTAAGGTGTTAGACATGGGTTAGTATGTTGGTGTCAAAAATATTCTTTAATGGGCATTTTTCAAAGGAACATTTTATCTCAGCTTCTATGAATATGAAGTTGGCTAAACTCATTTTCAATTATCCCAAAATAAAAATTGCCGGTTGTTTATGAATATCGGGTTTTTCCGATTTCCATTGTTTGATTGTTTTTGTTTTGATGAATTGTTTTGCAGAGCTGATGTTTGCAGCAACACATAATTTCATTTCATTATCGCAAGTACTTAAAATATCTTCCATTAATTGATTATTGCGATATGGTGTTTCCATAAATATTTGAGATTGTTTTTTAGAAACAGCATCAAGTGAAATTTGTTTTATTTTTTTTACTCGCAAAGGTTTTTCAATTGGAATGTACCCGTGAAAAACAAAACTCTGACCGTTAAAGCCACTTGCCATTAATGCCATAAAAATACTCGATGCTCCGGGTAATGGAATTACGTCAATATTTTTTTGATGAGCAAGAGCAACAACATCACTTCCAGGATCGGCAACACAAGGCAAACCGGCATCGGTAATTATCCCAGCATCTTCGCCATTTTGTAGTGCTTTTAATAATTCGGCAACATTCTTTTTATCACTGTGTTCGTTCCATAAAAAAATATGTAGCTCATTTTGTGGCGTAGCAATATTTAATTTTTTGATGAGCGCTCGAGCATCCTTTTCGGTTTCGACAATGAAATTTTTTAAGTGATGAATTTCTTTTCGAACATACTCCGGAATAAAATCAGAAGTATTGTCGTCCGACAAAAAATTTGGTATCAGAAAGAGTTTTCCGTAGGTCGTTTGCATCTTGCCAAAAGTAATAATATTGACCGATGTGTTTGGATGATAAATGAAGAAATATTCGCAAACGTCTGATTTTAAGCTATATCATTAAAATAAAAACTTATTGACTTATATGCATGGTGCGCTTATTTTTGCCCTCTTACAAAATGAACAACACATGGCGATTTTAGAAAAAATAAGAAGAAGGTCAGGTTTAGCAGTTGGGCTAATAGGATTTGCATTAGCTTTATTCGTTATTTCGGATGCACTGAATAGCAATTATGGAATATTTGGTGGAAAAGGAGCTAACAAAAATAATGTTGGCGAAATAGATGGCGAACAAATTGGTATCAAACAATTTGAATCCAAGGTTGATGAAAATGCAACGATGTATAAAGAGAGAGCACAGCAAAAAAATCTCGATCAAAATACAATGGACATGGTTCGTGAGCAAACATGGAATCAACTTGTTCAAGAAGGTATCATGGCAAAAGAGTTTGCTGAACTTGGTGTTAAAGTTACCAATGATGAGTTGTTTGATATGATTCAGGGAGAAAATATTCATCCTCAAATTAAAACGGCTCCGATTTTCCAAAATCAACAAACAGGACAGTTTGATAGAGAGTTGGTAATCCGCTTTCTTAAAAACATTACTTCATCAACAGATGAAAAAGCAAAAGGACAATGGTTATCTTTTGAAGATGGTTTAGCTAAAGAAGCTGAAACAAAAAAATACAACACATTGCTTAAAAAAGGAGTTTATGCTACATCACTCGAAGCAACATCTAGGTTTAACGATCGCAAAAAATCGGCCGACCTCGAAATAGTTTCTCTTCCTTATTTTAGCATTGCCGATTCAACAATTAAATCTGACGAGAGTGAATTGAAATCATATTTCAAAAAGAACTCAGATAAATATAAAGAGAAAGAAAACTCACGCAAACTTACTTTCGTTTTGTTTGATGTTATTCCTACACATGAAGATACAATGTCGATTAACAAATGGGTGAGTGATCAGGTTACACAGTTTGCTGCATCAAAAAACGACACATTGTATGTTGACTTAAACAGTGATACAAAATTTGATACTGTAGCAAAACCACGTTCAGCTTTTCCTGAAGAAGTTCAAGCGAGATTGTTTAACGACTCGGTAGGAAGTATTGTTGGCCCTATTTATAACAATGGTAAATTTAGCATTTATAAAATTTCGGGTGTTAAACAAGATTCGGTTTATCAAATGCACGCTAGTCACATTTTATTTAAAACCGAAAATGGAGACACTGCTGCATCCGTTAAAAAGGCTAACGAGGTAATGAACGAAATAAAAAAAGGAGCTTCATTTGCAGAAAAAGCTGCTCAATTTGGAACAGACGGAACATCATCACGCGGTGGAGATTTGGGATGGTTTAAAGAAGGACAAATGGTAAAACCATTTAATGATGCTGTATACAAAGGAACCAAAGGAGATATGTTTATTTTAAAAACACAGTTTGGTGTTCATATTGTTAAAATTACTGATAACAAAATTAAAAAACTGGTATGTGCAGGAGTTCTTGATCGCACCATTACTGCCAGCGAAAAAACAGTAAACGGAATTTACGGAAAGGCAAGTCAGTTTACTGCTTCAAGTCAGTCGGTTGAAGATTTTGATAAAAACATTACTGAGAAAAATTACACAAAACGTACTGCTGATAACATTCGCGAAAACGACAAGTCGGTAGCTGGTTTACCTGATGCACGTGAAGTTGTTCGCTGGGCATACAATGCAAAAAAAGATGATGTATCGGATGTGTTTTCAATTGGCGATAAATACATTGTTGCAGTTTTGGCTCAGATAAAAGAAAAAGACAAATCGAATTTTGAAGATGTAAAAGAAAAAGTTGAAGCGGAATATCGTAAAGATAAAAAAGCTGAAATGTTAATTGAAAAAGCAAATGCTGCTATTACAGGCTCAAGTAAATTGCAAGATGTAGGAACAAAGTTGAAAATACCGGTAACACCGCTTGCTGGTCAAAATTTTGAGAACTCAAACATTGCATATATTGGACCTGATCAAACATTTGTTGGAACATTAATGGGAACAACAGCAACCAATAAAATTCTTGGACCTGTTAAAGGCGACAATGCTGTGTATGTGTATTCGGTAACAAAAATTAATGTTGCTCCAAAAGTGGATGATATTAACTTGTATAAAAATGAAATTCAGCAACAGCTTTCGCAAAAAGCAGAATCTAATTCATTTGAAGTATTGAAAGATTTATACAAAGTAAAAGATAACAGATTCATGTTTTATTAATCATGATAAATTATAGCAAAAGCGGAAAAGGAAACACAATTGTTTTGCTTCACGGATTTTGCGAAAACAACACCTGCTTTAACGATCAGGTGTTTTTTTTGCAAAAAGATTTTTGTGTAATCACACCTGATTTACCAGGTTTTGGAAAATCGGAACCGCTCAATCATACAAGTATTGAATTGATGGCCGATGAAGTTTACAAAATTTTGGTGCATGAAAAAATACAATCGTGTGTAATGATTGGTCACTCGATGGGCGGATATGTTTCACTTGCTTTTGCAGAGAAATATTTTGCATTGCTAAAAGGAATTGGTTTAATGCACTCAACAGCTTTGGCCGATAATGAAGAACGAAAAACAAAGCGCGATCAAGCTATTCGGGTAATTGAAGAAAAAGGATTTGAGCTGTATGTAAAGAATTTTATCCCCCCATTATTTTCTGCATCATTCACACAAAAAAAAATAATTGATGAATTTGTTGAGAGTGGATTTAATACATCAGTTAAAGGTTTAACTCAAGCTTTACTCTCGATGAAAAACAGAGAAAGTAAAATGGATTTTTTAAAGAAAACAGATTTACCAGTTTTGTTTTTTGTAGGAAAAGAAGATAGCATCATTCCCGAATCGGATATGTTTTTTCAGGCTTCTTTGTGCAAACAATCCGAAATTGTTTACTTACAAAAATCAGCACATATGGGATATGTAGAAGAAGCAAAAAAGACAAATGAAGCAATCAAAAAGTTTGTTCATCAAACTGTTGGTTAGATTAATGCGACATTAAAAATTTTACAGACTTTATTTTTTCCGAATTATTTTTCATTACATTTACTAATCCTAAATCTAAATTCTATGAGAAAAATAATTACACAAGTTGCAATTTTTTGCATTCTTTTTTTAGTTGCTAAAATAGGAAGTGCACAATTAAATTATCAAGCGGGGGGATTCAGCACTTTTGCAGGAACCTACAACGACATTACTGCTACAGGAACAACTGTAACAATGACTAACAATGATACAGGTTATTCTAACGCACCTATTCCAATTGGTTTTACATTTAATTACAATGGAACGCCATTTACAAACTTAACAATGTATGTAGACGGGTTTGTGAAACTAGGTGGAGGAACAGTTTCATGGGCAACAAATATGTTGTTTACAACCTTTGCGCAGCCACCAGCAGGAGGACCGTTTAATTCTTCGGCAAGCACAACTGTTGGATATGCGCAGCCACAAGATACAGATTTGATATTTGCATTTGGACAAGATCTTTGGGGAGCAGCAGGAGGAACAGGAACACCTACGTTTAAATATATTACAACAGGAACTGTTGGTTCTAGAATATGCACAATGCAATGGAAAGGTTTAAGTGATAAAACACAAAATGCAGTTTTATC
>CANKGI010000105.1 GCA_947481365.1 Bacteroidota bacterium
GCATATTCAAAACGGCAACCAACTTCAGAACCATCACCCAATAATTTTTTGAAACCGGGTAAATCATGCGGAGTTGAAATAATTAATATTTCATTTATTCCGGCTAGCATTAATACCGATAGCGGATAATAAATCATTGGTTTATCGTACACAGGCATGAGTTGTTTACTCACTGCAAGTGTTAACGGGTGTAGTCTTGTGCCACTTCCTCCTGCTAAAATTATTCCTTTCATTTTGTTAATTGTAATTATCTTTTCGAATACATCTTATCGTAATATTTTGCATAATCTCCACTCGTTACATCATCTAACCATTTTTGATTTGCCAAATACCAGTCAATTGTTTTTTCTATTCCTTCTTCAAATTGTAATGATGGTTTCCATCCAAGTTCATGCATTATTTTATTTGCATCGATGGCATAACGTAAATCATGTCCTGCACGATCGGTTACATAGGTAATGAGTTTTTCAGATTCACCATTTGCTCTTCCCAATTTTTTATCCATCACTTTGCAAATCACTTTTATGAGATCAAGATTTTTCCACTCATTAAAACCACCGATGTTATAAGTTTCGCTAATTTTTCCTTTATGAAAAACATCATCAATTGCACGAGCATGATCAACCACAAAAAGCCAGTCTCTCACATTTTCGCCTTTGCCATAAACAGGTAGAGGTTTATTGTTACGAATGTTATTTATAAAAAGTGGAATGAGTTTTTCGGGAAATTGATTTGGTCCGTAATTGTTTGAGCAATTAGAAATAACCACAGGCATTTTATACGTATTGTGATATGCTCTTACAAAGTGATCGGAGCTGGCTTTACTTGCCGAATATGGCGATTGCGGATCGTATGGAGTTGTTTCTAAAAAGAAACCACCATCGTGCAAACTTCCATAAACTTCATCAGTTGAAACATGATAAAAAAGATGCCCGTCAAAATTATCTTTCCATAAATTTTTAAAAGCATTCAAAAGATTTACTGTTCCAACAACATTTGTCATCACAAATTCGGTAGGGTTTGTAATGGAACGATCAACATGACTTTCGGCTGCAAGATGAATTACTGAATCAAATTTATATTCATCAAAAAGTTGAAAAATACTTTTTGCATCAACAATATCGGCTTTGATAAAATGATAATTCGGTTTGCTTTCGATGTCGGTCAGGTTTTCTAAATTTCCTGCGTAGGTTAAAAAATCTAAATTATAAATTTCGTAATCGGGATATTTATTTACAAATAACCTTACTACGTGTGAACCAATAAATCCGGCACCTCCGGTAATTAATATTTTTTTCTTCGTCATCGCTGTTAGCTTTAAGCCTATAGCAATTAGCTAATGGCAGTTTTATTATAAAAATAAATTATCGAATCATCAAATCAACTTTTTGATAAATCCTTCAAATGCCTTTCCCATTTCCATGCTGATTCCATGCAATTATCCAAATCTCTCTCAGCTTTCCATCCCAATATATTCGTAGCTTTTTCGCAAGCCGAATAAATTTGAACAACATCACCTTCACGTCTCGGACCAATTTTATAATTCAATTTTTGTCCGCTTACTTTTTCAAAACTTTCAATTACTTCAAGCACAGAATTTCCTCTTCCGGTGCCAATGTTAAACACGTTAAAATGATCATGATATTTTCCATGCATTAAAAACTGAATCGCTTTTACGTGCGCTTTTGCCAAATCAACAACATGAATATAATCGCGAACACAGGTTCCGTCAGGAGTTGGATAATCGTTACCAAAAACGGTTAACGATTGTCTTTTACCAATTGCTGTTTGCGTGATAAACGGTGCGAGATTATTTGGAATACCAACTGGCAACTCACCAATCAATCCCGAATCGTGAGCACCAACCGGATTGAAATAACGTAATGAAACAACTTTTAAATTCGAAATTTTCGATTGGTCGTACAAAACCTCTTCGCATATTTTTTTGGTATTTCCGTATGGCGACATTGCCTTAACAACTGGTGTATCTTCGGTTACGGGCAGTTTATCTACTTCGCCATAAACAGTACACGAAGATGAAAATACAAAATTTTGAATATGACGCTCTTGTAATATTTCAAGAAGATTTATTGTTCCGCCAATATTGTTTTCGTAATATTTTAAAGGTTGTTGAACCGATTCGCCAACGGCTTTATATGCTGCAAAATGTACCACATGTTTAATTTCGGGATACATTTCAAAAATATTGTTGAGCGCTTGTTTATCGCGGATATCGCCAATTTCAAAATGAGGGCGAGTGCCGGTAATTTTTTCGATGTGATCAATTACATCTGCCTGCGAGTTCTCGAGATTATCAACTACAACAACATCATATCCTGCTTGTTGAAACTCGACAACCGTATGTGAGCCAATGTAACCTGTTCCGCCTGTTATGAGTACTTCCAAAATGGGTTAAATTTAATGCAGCAAGATAATGAATTCGTTTAAAATGGAAAGTTTTTATCGATACTCGAAACTTCCATTTTCGGAAATTACGTGAACAGATTTATTTTCAGCTTTTTCGCACCTTCCAGTTATTTGAGCATCAATATTAAATGACGAAGCAATTTTTATTAAGTGCTCTGCGGTTTTTTCATCGGTATAAAACTCTAATAAACAGCCCATATTGAACACTTTATACATTTCCTGCCAATCGGTTTTTGACTGTTCTTGAATCATTTTAAAAAGTGGTGGAGTAGCAAAAAGATTATCCTTAACAATTTTCAAATCATCGATAAAATGTAAGATTTTAGTTTGTCCACCACCCGAACAATGAACCATTCCATGTATCGGATTCATTTCATTTTGAGAAATGATTTCATCATAAACTTTTTTAAACACCGGAGAAAAAGTTCGTGTAGGCGATAAAATCATTTTCCCAACATTGAGTTCGTGAGCCGGTAATTTATCGGTAAGAGATAATTTACCTGAGTAAACATATTCATCAGGCACTAGAGAATCAAACGATTCGGTGTGTTTTTTGTATGCTGCCGAAAGTACATCATGACGAGCAGATGTTAATCCATTGCTGCCCATACCGGCATTGTATTCATTTTCGTATGTTGCTTTTCCAAATGATGAAAAACCTACAATCAAATCACCCTCACGAATATTTTTGTTATCGATAATTTGGGTACGTTTTAATCGTGCAGTCACAGTTGAGTCAACAATAATTGTTCTCACCAAATCGCCAACATCAGCTGTTTCGCCTCCTGTTGAGTGAATATTAATTCCATGCTTTTTAAGCATCTCAATAAATTCTTCGGTACCGTCAATAATTGCTGCAATTACTTCGCCCGGAATAAGATTTTTATTTCGCCCGATGGTTGATGATAAAGTGATATGATCAAAAGCTCCCACACAAAGCAAATCGTTAATGTTCATCACCACAGCATCCTGAGCTATTCCTTTCCAAACATTAATGTCACCCGTTTCTTTCCAGTATAAATATGCCAACGATGATTTTGTACCGGCACCATCGGCATGCATGATGTTGCAAAATGCCAAATCGCCACCGAGATAATCGGGAACAACTTTGCAAAATGCTTTTGGAAAAATGCCTTTATCTAGTTTTTTTATTGCAGCATGAACATCTTCCTTTTGAGAAGATACGCCACGCTTCATGTATTTATCGGAAGTCATTTATTAAGTAATTTCGTTATAGCAATTTTTAGCTGTGGAATATTTTCAGTACAAATATTGTAGATAATTTCATGGTTCAACATTTCGTAATGATGAGAAATAAAATCTCGAAGATTCATAATTTTATGCCACTCATAAAAATTATTTTTCATGTAAAATTCAGGATCCACCTTATCAATTCTCTTAACTGTTTCGCCTATAAATTGTAATCGCATTGAAACAGAATCCAATAAAGTTCGTCCTTCAAAAAATTGCACAAAATAATCAGCATTTGGAACATTAACCATTCGGGCTTCAATCACATCAATACTTTCGGAGATGAGTTTAAGATTTGCAATAATCAACTCATGCATATAATGCTTCCTTTTTTACAATTTCTAAAAATTGAGCTGTGTTATGTTTACCTAAAGTAATTAAATCAATATTTTGATTGAGATTTGATTTTAGGTAAATCAATAACCCACTCCATTTCATAAAATCCTGTTCCAATAAATCAACAATCAAATCCACATCACTTTCTTCAGTTTGCTTATTCTTTGCATACGACCCAAACAAAGCAATTTCATTCACACCGAATTCATTTCGCATGAATTCTTTATGTGATGAGAGAAATTGCATGATTTGATTTTGAGTTAACATACAGGTGCAAATTTATTTTTTTATTTTGTATTCGCTGCTCAAAATCCTAAAAGTTGTTCTGCGGTTTTCCTGATGTTGCTCTTCGGTACAATCAACTCCATCGGCACAATCATTCACCAGCTTTGTTTCGCCATAACCAACGGGCTTCAAACGGTCTTTTGCAATGCCATGCTGTGCCAAATAATTCACACAACTTTCGGCACGTTTTTGCGAGAGTTTTAAATTATAATCGGCTACTGCACGACTATCGGTATGCGATGCCAGCTCAATAACAATCGAAGGATTGTTTTTCAAAATCATTGTGAGCGAGTCGAGCACTTTTTGAGCATCTGGTCGAATATCCCATTTGTCAACATCATAATACAAACCCTTTAAAGTAAAGTCGTAATCCTCGGCAGGTATCGGATTTAAAAATACCTTTATCTCCACAACCGAATCTTTAAATAAATTTAAACTGCTAATATTGATTGCATCACTTTTAAAATATTTTGGAAAAGTAGCACTAAGTAACATCATTTTATTTAACGGAAGTTTTGCCGAAAACTCGCCAGCAGCATTTGTTTTTAATGATACTATATTGATGTTTTTATCATCGGTTAAAACCACTTGAGCATTTTGCATCACCGTATTCATTTCCTTATCAAACACTTTTCCTTTCAACACAAAAATGAATGGTTCGATGCTGATTGAATAAATATCATCATCACCTTTTCCGCCATCACGATTTGATGTAAAAAAGGCAACAGGTTCTTTCAGCGAGTCTTTCAATAAACTTTTTGGCACAAAGCTTATTCCGAAATCATCTCCTCCCGAGTTGATTGGATACTGAAGGTTTTCGGCAGTTTTAAAAGTATTTGCCGAATCGCGTGTTTTAAAAATATCCAATCCGCCCATTCCGGTAAATCCTTTTGACGAGTAATAAATATTGTTCATCTCATCCACAAATGGAAACAATTCATCTTCTTTTGAATTTACGCGAGGCCCAAGATTTATAGGATTTCCCCATTTGTCGCGAATGTGATCGTAGTTAATGTAATAAATATCTTTTTCACCATATCCGCCTTTCATATCGCTTGCAAAAAACAATCTTTTTCCATCGGGTGATAAAGCAGGATGACCTACCGAAAATGAATCGGAGCAAAATGGTAAAACCTGTGGAGTTGTCCATGTATTATTTTGAAAATATGATGAATAAATTTTGCAATTCATTCCTTTTCCATCAATTCCATTGCATTGTGTAAAATACATTGTTGTAGCTGTAGAATCGAGCCAGGCAACACCTTCATTAAAATTTGAATTGACTGTACCTTTTATATTTAATGGTTTACCCCAAACATTGTTTAGCTTTTTGCTCTCAAAAATATCCGAACATTTTTGACCGGTCCATTCAAAAATTTCGTTACCAGTTGCTTCTGGTCGCGATGATGAAAAAAGCAATTTATCGGCAGCATAAAACGGTGCATAATCAGAAACAGTTGTATTAAGCTCATCAACATTTTTAACAACAAACTTTTTAGGATTGACTTTCCAGTTTTGAGCAATCTGGCAATTTTTCATTTCACGTGTTGCATCGGTATCACCAGGTACTTCAAACAAATAATCATAAAAATGACGAGAGGCTTCATCATACCTTTCAAAATTTTTAAGCAGCAATCCATACGAATAAATAATTCGCGTATCGGGATATTTTGCATTGATAAGTTGCTCATACCAATCGATTGCTTTTTTAAAATTATTCGACTTGCGATAGCTCTCAGCAATCATAAAAAGCATTTTTTGCTTTTGCTCTTCATTCTTAACCTTGCTGTATAATTTTTGAAACAACGATGCTGCCGAGTTATATTTTTTCATATCGAAAGCCCGTTGAGCTTTATGCATATCAATATCGAGCTGTGTTGGTTGCTGGTTTTCTTGAGCCACAACCGATATGGGAAAAAAACACAATATGATGAGTGCGTATCTGAGCATATTAAAGTGTTTCAAATTAAACGAAAAAGAAATTTAAAATGGATTAATAAAAAAAGCCTCCAAACTGGAAGCTTTTTCTATCATAATAACTTTACTAAAATTATTTAGTTTCACTTTTGTGATCTTTGCAGCAAGCTTTACCTTTCTTTTCGCAACTTTTCTTTTCTTCGGTACTACAGTCGTGTTTTTTCTTCTCTCCATCTTTTTTCACTTCGGTTGCTGTTGCCTTAGGTTGCTCAGTAGCTGTTGCTGCTGTTGCTGGCTTAGTAATGTTTTGTGCATTTACACCAAAATAGGTAAGTGCAAATAATGCTGATAAGCAAATAATTTTTCTCATTGTGTTTTTTAATTTATGGTGGTTCAAATTTAACGAAATACTTATTATCAAAGTATGTTTAATCAAAATTTAAAATTCGGCAATAATTGTTTTACCTCCTTTTACAACCTCATTAAGTTGTACATTTATTTTTGTTCCAAGGGGTAAGAAAATATCTACACGTGAGCCAAATTTAATAAAACCCATTTCACCGCCTTGCTCAACATGTTGCCCTTCTTTTACATACCAAACAATGCGTTTGGCCAGTGCTCCGGCAATTTGACGAAACAATACCTGTACATGGTTTTTGTTTTCGATAACCGTTGTTGTTCTCTCATTTTCGGTTGATGATTTTGGATGCCATGCTACCAAATATTTTCCGGGATGGTATTTAAAATATTTTACAACACCACCCACAGGGTTGCGGTTTACATGCACATTAAATGGCGACATAAACACCGAAACCTGAATGCGTTTGTCTTTAAAATATTCGGTTTCTTCCACTTCTTCAATCACCACAACTTTGCCATCGGCTGGGCATATCACGTGTTTATCATTTTGCGTAACCACCACTTTAGGGTTTCTAAAAAACTGCAGGATGATAACCAAAAATGCCAATGACAGTACGATGAAAATATTTTTTACTATTTCATTTTCGGGAAATAAAAAACCTATTCCTGCATTTAAAGCAAAAAGAAAAATAAGTGTGAGTAGAATGGTGGCTTTGCCTTCTTTGTGTAGCATATCTTTATGAATAAAAAAAAGTTAGTGCAGTTATTAATACCACACTAACTTTTACAAATTAAATCAAAATTATTAAACTCCGAATTTACCTCTTAGTTTTTCAACTTCGGCAACTCTGCCAATAGCCACAACATAAGCTGCAATTCGCATACTCACTTTATATTTTTGTGATGCTTGATAAACATTTTCGAATGATTGTTTCATCACTCTGTCGGCTCTGCGGTAAACGCGTTCTTCTGTCCAGAAATATCCCAAACGGTTTTGTACCCACTCGAAATAAGAAACAGTAACACCACCGGCATTTGCCAAAATATCAGGAATAATCATGATACCTTTTTTATTCAGAATTTCATCAGCACTTGCAGATGTTGGTCCGTTAGCACCTTCAACAATAAGTTTTGCTTTAATTCTATTTGCGTTTTCATTGTTAATCTGATCTTCCATAGCTGCAGGAACTAGAACAGTTACATCCAGTTCTAAGACTTCTTCGTTAGTGATTTTCTTACCACCTTTGTATCCTTCAAGTGTTCCGTTGTTATTGTCTTTAAAAGCAATTGCTTCTTCAACATCAATTCCTTCCGGATTAAAATATCCACCTGTAACATCAGATATAGCAAGAACTTTCATTCCTTGCATTTGTAATAATTTAGCAGATATAGAACCAACATTTCCAAAACCTTGAACGGCACAAGTTGCTCCAACTGGGTTAATACCAAGTTTAGATAATGCCGAACGAGTTGAAACCATCACACCACGTCCTGTTGCTTCAACACGACCAAGTGAACCACCTAATACAAGCGGCTTACCGGTAACAACTGCAGGAGTTGAATGTCCAACTAATTTTGAATACTCATCCATAATCCAAGCCATTTCTTGTTGACCTGTTCCCATATCTGGAGCTGGAATATCTTTATCGGGCCCAAAAACATTTACCATTAAATCGGTATACGAACGGGTTAATCTTTCTAATTCGCCTTTTGATAATTCGCGTGGATTACATTTAATACCACCTTTTGCTCCTCCATAAGGAATTCCTACAACTGCACATTTCCATGTCATCCAAGCAGCTAATGCTTTCACTTCATCCAAATGAACATCCATTGAATAACGGATACCACCTTTTGACGGGCCTAAATTAGCATTGTGAACTACACGAAAACCTTCGAATACTTTTACTTTTCCATCATCCATTGTAACAGGAATTGAAACAATTACTGTCTTTTGTGGCGACTTTAATACGTTATAAGAACCTTCATCAAGACCGATAATTCTTGCAGCTTCATCAAATCTCGACATCATTGATTCGAAAGGATTTTCGCTGGTGTGTTGTATTGTTGCGTTGTTTGACATATGAGTTTTTTTTTGTTCTATTTTATAATTTGAGTCGACAAAAGTACTAAATGGGATCTTTTTGCCCAAATGACTTATATCATACAGAAGCCATGTTAAATTTTACAAGATTTCTGAACACATTGATACGACTTTGCATCTCATCTGCTTTAAGGTTAACCAATCTTTCTGTTCCAAATTTCTCAACACAAAATGATGCCATTGCCGATCCATAGATGATTGCCGTTTTCATATTTTCGAAAGAAATATCACCTGTTTTTGCCAGGTAACCTATAAATCCTCCGGCAAAAGTATCTCCTGCTCCAGTTGGATCAAAAACTTCTTCGAGAGGCAATGCTGGTGCAAAGAAAACATCCTTTCCACTAAACAATAATGCGCCATTCTCGCCTTTTTTAATAATGAGGTATTTTGGTCCCATTTCCTGAATTTTTACTGCCGCTTTCACCAACGAGTACTCACCTGACAACAATCTGGCTTCTTCATCATTAATGGTTAATACATCAACCATTTTCAAGGTTTCTTTCAAATCATCGAGGGCAATTTCCATCCAAAAATTCATGGTATCCATTACAATCAACTTAGGTCTTTTCTTTAAACGCTGAATAACCGTTTGTTGCACTTTTGGAGTAAGGTTTCCCAACATCAAATACTCACAATCCTGATAAGACTCGGGAATAATCGGGTCGAAATCGGCTAAAACGTTTAATTCGGTAACAAGTGTGTCGCGGGTGTTCATATCGGTGTGGTATTTTCCACTCCAGAAAAAAGATTTTTCACCTTTTTTTATTTGTAACCCTTCGGTACTCACACCTTTACTTTGTAAATCGGCAATAAATTCCTGAGGAAAATCTTCGCCAACAACAGCAACCAACTTCGTGTTTTGTGTAAAATTACTTGCAGCCAAAGCAATATACGATGCTGCTCCTCCAATAATCTTATCTGTCTTTCCAAATGGCGTTTCGATAGCATCAAAAGCTACACTGCCAACAATTAATAAACTCATTATTAGTATATTTTAAAAAAATCGGTGCAAATATTGTATAATTAATCATCATAAACTAATATTGCGTCCCCTTAGGGAAAACTCCTCAATAGCTCAGCTGGTTAGAGCGAGTGACTGTTAATCACTAGGTCCCTGGTTCGAGTCCAGGTTGGGGAGCACCAAGAAAAACCATCCGTTTCGGGTGGTTTTTCTTTTTTATTGCTTTCAGAACGAGAAGTTTATCCTGTCATAAAAGATGTGTGAGGAACGAACTACAGCTTTATGAACTGGAAGTCCAGGTTGGGGAGCACAAGAAGTCAAGCCATCAGTAATGTGGCTTTTTCTTTTTTACAGCAAGCGTTTGAAATGGCTGCATCTTTTAAATAGCTCCCAAAAAAGGAGAGCTGTTAGGCTCTCCTTTTTAAATACTACATTTTAATTACTTAATAGGGCTATTATTTTCATTTCAAGTTTATTAATTCTTTTCACATCAGCAAACGCCACCTATTAGTGAATCGGATTTTCGTTAGAATTATAAAATTTCTTTCAAAAAAATTGCAGGAGTAAATAAAATTTAATTACCTTTGTAAGCGAACACTTACTTACATTTATGAAAATCATTTATAAAGAGGAACTTGAAAATGAAAAACAATAAATTCACAGACAGACAAATAGAAATAATGGAAGCCGCCACTTTGCGGATTGACCAA
>CANKGI010000106.1 GCA_947481365.1 Bacteroidota bacterium
ACTGCCACAACTTTAGGTTGTTCTGTTTTTGCAACAACAACTGCCGGAGGATTTTCATTTTTAGGTTTTACTACAGCAATAGGTTTTGGTGTTTCAACTTTAACTTCGGGCTTTGGTGTAACGGCTTCAATAACGGCTGGTTTAGCAACTTCTTTTAACAAGTTGTTGTCGTAAAAGTAATAAACGTTATCAATGCCTTCGCCATTTTCGCGGTTTGATGACAGATAACCTGTTCGTCCATCTGCCCTGCAAATAAAGGCAACATCATCGTATGATGAATTAAATGGATGTCCCATATTGATTGGCGAACCCACAACTCCCAAATTTATTTTTGCCTGAAACAAATCGTATCCACCAAAACCATTCAAGCCTTTTGAAGCAAAGAAAAAAACATTTTTACTTACAAAAGGATACATTTCATTTTCGGTGGTATTAATACCTTCACCAAGATTTTCGGGCTTACCCCATTTGCCATCTTCGCCACGTTTTACTTTATAAATATCCAATCCCCCAAAACCTTTTGGCATATCCGAAACAAAATATAATGTGTTACCATTATCGGCAATGCTTGGATGCATGCAATTGTATTCTTTGTTGTTAAAAGGCAATTCCTGCGGACTCACAAATTTTCCATTCTCGAATTTTGCTACATAAATTTTTAAGTTCGAAACACCATCCGAACTGATTTCAATTGCACCAACTTTCTTTTTCACCACACCATTTCGCACCTTGGTAGCATTGGCGCTAAAGTAAACCAACATTCCGTCATCGGTAATTGATGGCGAGCCTTCGTTCAGTTCAAAACTAATCGCATCCATAAATTTATCACCTTCAACAAACGTTATCGAATCTTTGATTACGGCAAAATCCAAATCAAACATTTGAACAGTATTTTCTTTGCCAATTTTATTTCGTTGTGTTGAATAAATCAGTCCGTCATCGTAAAAACAATATCCTAAACTTTGTCCGCTAATATTTAAATTAGCCGGAACAGTTGTAAAATTTCTAAGCGAATCTTTATTGCGAATTGCCCATGTTAAACTTCTTATTTGAGCATTTGCAAAAGGGTCGTCAGGAAAAAAAGTTTGATAATATTTAAACTGATCTCTAGCTCTATTATAATCTCCGTTAATTTTTAAAATGGCTCCATAATCGAGATACACATCGGGAGCAGCTTTGCCATCACCCATTCTCACCAAACGCGAAAAATACTGTTCGGCTTTTTTGTACTGAAAGGAATATTTGTAACACTGAGCAATTCGGTCGAGCAAATAATCTTCAACCTTTGAATTGCCCATATTTAAAGCAGCTTCATAATCTTGAGCAGCTTCTTTAAACTGAAAAAATTCGTAATGAATATCTCCGCGTTGAATTTCTTCTACCTGCGAAAAAGCTTTTTGCAAAAACGGAAATAACAATAATGCGACTAGTACTATTTTCTTATTCATGACTCATTTTTATAATGCCAAACTTTTCATTTTTAAAATCTCGTCAACATAATCACGATGATTTGACAATCGTGGAACCTTGTGCTGACCACCGAGTTTTCCTTCTTTTTTTAACCAATGATTAAATGTTCCTTTTGGCAATATATGAACGATAGGCATTGTCATGGCCATATCTTTATAACGTTTCGCTTCGTAATCTGAATTTACATTTTTCAATTCTATGTCGAGCTCGTTTGCAAATGTTTTAATACACTCAGGTTCTCTTTCGAACTCAATCAACCACTCGTGCGAGCCAATACCATTTGCACTATCATTAAAATAAATAGGTGCAGCGGTGTAATCGGTAATATGTGCATTCATTTTTTTGCACACTTTCGAAATGGCAAAATCGGCATTTTCAATAACCAGCTCTTCGCCAAATGCATTGATAAAATGTTTTGTCCGTCCTGTAATTCTAAATCTGAATGGTTTTGTTTCCGAAAATTTTATCGTATCGCCTATTACATATCGCCACAATCCCGAATTATTAGAAATAACCAGCGCATAATTTACTCCCGTTTGAACTTCATCGAGCGATAGCGTTTTCGGATGTTCTTTTCCGTATTCGCTCATGGGCATAAACTCATAGTAAATTCCGTAATCGAGCATCAGCAACATATCTAAACTATCTGCCTGATCCTGCAATCCCAAAAATCCTTCGGAAGCATTATAACTTTCGAGATAATTCATTTTAGATGAGCGTATCAGTTTTTTAAAACGATCGCGATATGGAGTAAAACTTACACCGCCATGAACATACAATTCTAAATTTGGCCAGATATCCATGAGGTTATCTTTTCCGGTAAGTTCAAAAAACTTTTCTATCAAAACCAATGTCCAAGTTGGTACACCGGTAATGCTTGTTACATCTTCATTTAAAGTAGCACGAACCATCTTCTCAATTTTCTCTTCCCAGTTATCCATAATGGCAATGCTCAAATCAGGAGTTCTAAAAAAGTGAGCCCATATTGGCATGTTTTGCATCATCACTGCCGATAAATCTCCATAAAAACTTTGTTCGGAATTGAATTTATTTACCTGATGACTTCCTCCCATTATCAATCCTTTTCCATTAAAAATATTGGTATCGGGATTGTTGAGTAAATAAAACATCATGGCATCTTTACCACCTTGAAAATGGCACTCTTCCATGCTTTCAAAAGTTACCGGAATAAATTTGCTTTTTGAACCGGTGGTACCTGATGATTTCGCAAACCATTTTACTTCGCTCGACCAAAGAACATTTTGCTCACCACGCATCATGCGTTCGATGTAAGGACGATGCGTTTCGTAGTTTCCTACTGGTACACGTTCTTTAAAATCTTTAACGGTTCGTATATT
Source organism: Bacteroidota bacterium (assembly GCA_947481365.1). Taxonomy (GTDB): domain Bacteria; phylum Bacteroidota; class Bacteroidia; order UKL13-3; family UKL13-3; genus CAIUEQ01. The sequence goes on from CANKGI010000106.1 coordinate 2,829, forward strand.
GCGGTAATCATATTTTTTACCCCATTCGGAATGTTGTGCACCCGATAAAAGTTTGGTCAATAACTCGTTCTGTACCTCGTGAGGATTTTGCATGAAATGTTCGATAAACGGTTCACGCTTTTTAAGGTACCAACTTAAAATTGAGTTAATGAGCGCCATAATTTGGGCAGCGTTTAATTTGTAAGTATAAGTGATTGTAGGCAGAAATTCAAGTACAAATGTTATTGTCCCGAACAATAATCATTGGTAAATTCGGTAATGAGTTTGAACGCTTCATTATATTTACTAAGCGTTAACACTTCAGGAAGGTCGTACACATCGTGGTAATAATGGTAATCGCCCATCAGATAAAAATAAAACGCTTTCACACCATTTTCGGTAAAAAAATAATGATCGCTATTTTGTGCTTTTCCACGTGAATTAACCGTTGGCAGATAGTCTTTTGTTACATTAATAATTTGAAGGTCTTGAAATTCTTTAGGGTAAAGTGTTGCATTCACTACAGTCATTCCTTTATCGCCTGTTCCCATCAAATCAAGATTAATCAGCATTGAAATTTTTTTCAATTCGAATAATGGATGTTGGGTATAATAATACGAACCAAAAAGCCCAACTTCTTCGCCCGAAAAAGCCATGAATGCGATTGAATATTTGGGTTTATTTTTTGCATAATATTTCATCATGTCGAGCATCATGGCTACTCCGCTTGCATTATCATTTGCACCCGGAAACAATGCTGCACGTCCCATCATACCTAGGTGATCGTAATGTGCACTGAATACAATAAACGAATCGGGGAATTGAGTTCCCTTAATATATCCAATAACATTTTGTGTAGCGTGTTTTATTAAATCAGGTTCAACTGTTAGCATTATTTTTTGCTGATAGCGAAGCAAATTTCCTTTGGTGATATAAATACTTGGGAATGCTGCCCACTCGGTTGCTGCCGACCAAGTCAATTTTTCCTGATTGGCAAAAATTAATCCTCGTGCTTTATATTTATTTCGTAAAATATCATCGGCAATATTTTGCTTCAATAATTTTTTGCCTTTGATACCATCAACTACGATAAAAGTGTTATGCAAATTTTTCTTCTGAAATTGATCAAACTCTGCCGAATTATCAACCGTTGATGAATCGACAAACAAAATATCAAAACTGCCAGAAACATTGGGGCAAGCAGCATCAACAATAAAATCCTCACCGGGAATTAAATCGTACTCATCAATTTTTGCCGAAACCGTGTATGGAAATGCATTTACCTGAAAACCGTATTCTTGAAAAAAATCTCCTTTAGTATGGTCAGTTGAATTTTCAAAGAATAAAAGTTTCGAATCCTGATATTCTTTACGGATATATTCGGCAGCTTTTTTATCTCCTTCATTCACATAACCTCTGCCAAACATTTGCTCCGAGCAAAGGTCTTTTATTACCTTTTTGGCATAATCAATATCTTGCGCAAAAATCCCATTCAGACAAATAAAATACATCAAACAACCTGTCAGAATTTTTCGCATGGGTAAAAATATTCGGATTTTATTTTACTTCACTCACTGTAAAATCATACGATTCCATAATGAGGTTGGCAAGCAATTTCTTGCATGCAATTTCTGCTTTTTCTTTCGCATCATTTTCGTTTGATGCTTCAAGTTCCATGGTAATATGTTTCCCAATACGAACACTTGTAACCGTTGACAGGCCAATGTTGGGCATACTATGTTCAACGGCTTTTCCCTGAGGATCTAAAAGTGCTTTGTGAGGCATCACATTAATTTCTGCTATAAATTTCATGCTCTATTTTTTTGTAAATTATTGATGATTGAAATAACGATATAAATAATAATTGAAAAGGCTACACCTTCAAAATGAAATAAAATAATTGAAGCTAAACACAAAATCAACAAAATGTATTTCAGTTTATTTTCGGCCCACGAAAAGTTTTTAAATTTTAATGCCAGCAATGGCAATTCGGCAACTAAAAGATATGCCGATACAATTGGGAAAATTTTAAGAAAATATTGGTTTTGCAAAAGTTCAATAATCTCTTCCGATTCTTTATAATAAATGATTAAAGGAAATGATGCGATAAGCATTGCATTTGCAGGTGTTGGTAAACCAATAAATGAATCGGATTGACGGGTATCAATATTAAATTTTGCCAAACGTATTGCCGAAAAAATTGGAATTAAAAAGGGCAGATACATGTTGATACAAAAACCTGTTGGATTAAAACACTGTCCAACCATCATATAAAAAATCATTCCAGGGGCAACACCAAAACTTACCACATCAGCAAGTGAATCGAGTTGTTTTCCGATTTCCGAATGTGCATTTAACGCACGGGCAACAAATCCATCAAAAAAATCAAGTACAGCTGCAAGTCCAATAAATATTGACGCATCGGTAAGTCTTCCGTCTAATGCAGCAATAATCGAAAGACATCCGAAAAGCAAGTTGCCCGATGTAAGGATATTTGGAATATGCTTTTTCAATAGAAATATTTTGATGCAAATTAAAGGCTAAATACACATCTTTAATACAGCACATAAAAAAAATATATCAAAATACTTACTTTTGATTTTTATGTATCGTTATATTATTTACTTTTTCCTTCTGTCAACCTGTATAATTTTTGATGCCTCAGCTCAGAAAAAAATTGCTTCATCTAAAAAAAATAGCTTAAAAAGTTATTTACAATTATCGAATGAAACCGAAAAGAATACCGACTTCAATTTTAAAAGCGAACCTCGTTTTGAGATTCAAAATGGAAAGTTGAATGTTGCTGTTATTTCTGATAACAATATGCTTTTTGAATTGAACGGAATTGATGAGAAATGCATAAAAGACACAACATTATATGCAACTAATTTCAAGATAACATTTATTCGAAATCAAACAGAAAAATCTTGGCAGAGTAGGGCCATCGACTCGACAACCAATTTGATTGTTTCTTGTAAATCAATTAAAAATGGATCTCCAATTACATTAAAATTAAAGGGTAAAATATATTCGGGAAGCAACCATTTAGACTTTAATGGAGTATTTACAGGCAAAGTACCTGCCAGAAAAAATACCACCACATTTAAAACGAACTAATTACTAAAAATGAAATTTCTCAAAACACTAATTTTATTACCACTTTTCATCCAACTTTCATACGCACAACAAATTTCAAATACTGAACAAAAAGCTGTAAACGAAGTTTTTTCTCAAAAATATTTAATCCGATTTCAAAATGACAAAGCGAAAGCTGAAGCCATTTCGAAAGCAACCGGAATACCATTGCGTGTAGAACATAAAAATGGAGAAGTAACAGAATTCGCCAGATTTGGAGCCAATGGAGAAATGATTTTTAATCGTACAAATAATATTGGTTCGGGAAGAACGATTAGTACAAACAAAGTTTGGCCCGGAGGAACAACCGGAACTTCATTAACAGGAAGTGGAATGAGCGGAAGATTAGGTATATGGGATGGTGGTGCTGTACTAACGTCACATCAAGAATTAGCAAGTAGAGTCAATCAAGTTGATGGTGCATCACCAACAATTCAACACTCAACACATGTTGCCGGAACCATGATTGGAACAGGCATAACTGCCAATGCAAAAGGGATGGCTTATCAGGCAAATTTAAGTGCATATGATTGGACCAGTGACATCAGTGAAATGACTACTGCAGCCGGAAATGGAATGCTGCTCTCAAATCATTCGTACGGTGCAATTTGTGGTTGGTATAATAATCCTACATCGGGAAATTGGCAGTGGTATGGAAATATGACATTGAGTACAACCAAAGATTACAAATACGGATTTTATGATCAGCAGGCTGCCGACTTTGATTATATCGCTCGCAACAATCCAAACTATTTAATTTGTAAAGCTGCAGGTAACGACCGAGGAAGTTCACTTTCGGGTTCAACATGGTATTATCAAGATGCATCATTTAATTGGGTTGTAGGAACAGGAACAGCACCTCCGGCAGTTGGCCCTTACGATTGTATGGAACCATCAGCAACAGCAAAAAATATTTTAACAGTTGGTGCTGTTGTTAAAATTGGAAACAGTAATACCAATAATGGTTGGACACAAACTTCGGATGTTGTAATGACAACTTTTAGCGGATGGGGACCAACCGATGATGGACGTATAAAACCCGATGTTGTTGCTGCAGGAAAAAGTATTTATTCAACATCGAACACTAGTGCAACATCATATGCAACACTTGATGGAACATCAATGGCTACACCTGCTGTTACTGGTTCGTTATTACTCGTACAACAACATTACAATAATAAAAAAGGCGTTTTTATGAAATCGGCTACGCTAAAAGGTTTGGCTATTCACACTGCCGATGAAGCCGGAAATATTGGTCCTGATTACACTTACGGATGGGGATTATTAAACACAAGCAAAGCAGTGTTACATATCAACGATACCATTACCAATCAGATAAAAGAAAACACATTGGCAAATGGAGCAACCTATACTCAGGTAATAAACTCAGACGGAACCAAACCTTTACGATTAACAATTTGCTGGACAGATTTACCTGCTAATACAAGTATGCCTGCTTATAACGATACTACAAAAAAATTGGTAAATGATTTGGATATCCGCTTAAAAAGAAATTCGGATAACACCATTTTCATGCCGTATATATTATTTCCTGCTTCGCCTTCAACAGCTGCTACAACAGGAGATAACAGAACAGATAATGTTGAACAAATATATTTATCGGCTCCCACTGCCGGAGCTTATACAGTAATTATTTATCACAAAGGGACACTTGCATCTGCACAGCCATACTCACTTTTGATTAGTGGAATAGCTTACCCGCCTATTGCATCATTTACACAAACAACCAATGCTGTTTGTAGCGGAACATCCATTAATTTTACAGATAACTCATCGGGTAGTCCAACATCACGCAAATGGTATTTCCCTGGTGGAACACCATCATCATCTGTAATCAGTCCGATAACAATTACATACAATACACCCGGAAAATATTCGGTGGCACTAACTGTTACCAATTTGCTCGGAACGGATTCTACATATACTTTAAATTCGGTTATAGCTGGTGGATATACAACACCTTTTAACGAAACATTTGAATCCAACTCTACAACATTAAACTCGTGGACAAAAAACACTCCAGTAAACGACACAGCCTGGAGATTGACAACTGTAGCAGGATCAACTCCCGGAAACCAGGCTTATTTTCTTCCATTTTTTAATTATGCAGGAAGCGCTCAACGTGATGGATTGATAACTCCCACATTAAATTTATCAGGATTATCATCTGCAAGTTTAACATTCCAACATGCATATACCCGATTCAATAACACCACATCTGATTCTCTCATCGTTTATGTTTCGACAAACTGTGGAACAACATGGACACGTTTAACAGCATTTGGCGAAAATAATTCGGGCTCGTTTGCAACTGCTCCAAACAATACGTATTTAAAAACATCCTACTTTACACCTGCAGCTACAGCTGATTGGTGTGGCGGAGGAGTTGGTTCGAGTTGTAAAACAATTAATCTTACCGCTTATGCTGGGATGAATAACATCAAAATAAAATTTGAAGGTTATAACAACAATGGAAATAATATGTACATCGATAATGTAAATGTATCGGGAACGCCATTAACTCCTGTTGCTAATTTCACTGTATCAAAAACTTCTGCTTGTGTTGGCGAGCCGATTAATTTTTCTGATTCGTCAAAATATTTGGTTACAAACTGGCAATGGACTTTTAACGGAGCACAAACAACATCAAGTACTTCAGCTTATCCAAGCGGAATTATTTACAGCAAAGCAGGAACGTATTCGGTTACATTAAAAGTTTCGAACATATCGGGAAGTGACAGCATTACAAAAACAAACTTTATTACTATTAATGGATTAAGCATACCAACAGTTACTGCCAACAAAGCATTAACTATATGCAGTGGCGATACGATAAAATTTACGTGTGATTCGACAGCCACGACATACAAGTGGTATCAAAACGGATACCTCATTTCGGGAGCAACAGCTAAAACTTACTCAACAACAATTGCAGGAACATACCTTGTAAAAATTGGAAATGGTGGAGGATGCGAAACACCTTCATTGCCAAATACAGTTATTGTAAATCCTCCTGTAGCAACACCTTCCATTACATCAACCATTCCGGGTTCAATATTTTGCAGTGGAGGTTCGGCTATACTTACTTCAAATTCGTCAACCGGAAACCAGTGGTATAAAAATGGAGTTGCCGTAAGCGGACAAACAAATGCATCATACATTACAGGCGATTCGGGTTCGTATACAGTTGTTGTAACGCAAAATGGTTGTAAGAGTGCAATGTCGGCAGCAAAAGTTTATGGCCTATTGCCAAAACCTGCGCCTATTAGTATTTCGGGAGTATCAACCACACCATATGGCGACACAGTAATTTATAGTGTTACAAAAACTACTGGTTCAAATTACTCTTGGTCGATAACTCATGGAACACAAATTAGTGGAACAACTACAAACCAAATTTCGGTAAGATGGAATTTTGATTCAACAGGAATTATTCAGGTAATTGAAAATGGTTCGAATGGCTGCCAGGGAGACCCTGCAACACTCAACATAAAAATTACACCACACACCGGAATTGCAAATTTAGCAATGTGGAACTCATTAAAAATATATCCAAATCCTGCACAACAATTTTTGAATATTGAGTTTGAAAATTTATCAAAACAACAAGTTCAGTTTACGATGATAAACACACTTGGCCAAAAAATATTTGAGCAAAGTGAAACGGTTGTGAACGGATTTTATACTAAGCACATTAGCCTTGCCGATTTTGCAAAAGGAATTTATTTCCTTCAGGTAAATGGCGAAAACGGAAGCCGTCAAATAAAAATTGTTGTTGAATAAATGAAGCACTTACATTACAAAAATCAAATGAAATTCTTTACTGTAATTATTTTTCTCTTTTCATCTTACCTTTCATTTTCTCAAAATCTTGATTCGGCAAAAGTAAATGCGCGGCAGATTATTGATTTATTTATTGCTCAAAAATATGCTGAGGTTGACTCGAAATGTGATGCTGAAATGAAGCGTAAAGCAGGAGTAAGTTTGCTTGAAGATATTTGGGTTGGATTACAAATGAAGTATGATAGTTTAGCAGAAATTGGTGAAACCAGAACGAGTTTTAAAAACGAGTTTATGAAAACCATAACCGTTTTAAAATTTGGTGTAAAAAAAATCGGACTTCAAATTACACTCAATAAACAATACCAGATTTCGGGAATATTTATAGTGCCACCCGAAGAACATTATCAGCCTGCCGAATATTTAGATGCCGAACAA
>CANKGI010000107.1 GCA_947481365.1 Bacteroidota bacterium
GTAGTTACCCTAAAAATATTATCCTGAAAACCCATGGTAATATTGCCATGATAGTTACTAATGGTGGTAGAAATATCCATAAACGAATGCAAGAACAACGGAAACCAAAGATTCCAGTTTGAGTATGTATAAAATAAATAAAACCCTGCACCTGCTCCAAATGCGGTAAGAAAAATAGCAATCGATTCATTCATATTATTTGCCTGATACAAATGTCCAATTCCAAAAAACAAACTCGATAAAACCAAAGGTATCATTGCGGGCCATTTGGCAAACCTGACTAACATGCCTATTAAAAATCCTCTGAAAACTATTTCCTCGTAATACCCAGGATGTACACCCATAAACCAAAAGTCGGCAAAGCTTGCATCGTAGTTAAACCCATGCAAATACTGCATTCCAAGTAATTGTGGCAATGCTGCTAATAAAGCTAAAGCAAAAGCCATAAATATACCTTTACTCATACCCAACATGTCGAACATCTTCTTAAAAGAGAATTCGGCAATGTAAAATGCAACCAAAAAACATAGTATTAGGTTTGTTCCATGACAGATTGCAACCTTGTAATATTGTGAAAGGGCATTAAATTCATCCTTACCAAAAATTATATACGCATAAAATTTAGGAACAAAAAAGGTTACCATAAAAGTAATGGTAACCAAAACCGATAAAAACACTTGTCGTTTATCAGCCAATAAATTCAGTCTTTTCATAATTATGTATAAGCAATTTATTAAAGTATTTGCAAATGCCAACCACAAAAAGCGTATTCAAATAAGGACGTTCTTCACAGGCTGTTGAAATCAACTTTTTATAGCCAAGCACTTCGCTCTTATTTTCGCCATATGATGTTGGAATCACTCGGAATCGTTTCTCTTATCATTCTAGGATTATTGGTGGTTGCCCTAATGGCTCAATTACACTACTTCTATCGAATATTTTGGAAACTGGCTTTTTATAAACCTTCGCCTTCTTTAAAACAAGAGTGCGAGCCTGTTTCGGTAATTATAGCTGCCCGAAACGAATATGTAAATCTCGAAAGAAACTTACGCGGCATACTCGAGCAGGATTATCCAAACTTTGAAGTAATAGTAGTAAACGATTGCTCGTGGGACGATAGCCAAAAGTTGCTCGAGCAAATGCAAGAGGAATACAAGCACCTGCATGTATCGCAACTTTTCGAACAAGAAAAATACCCTACTGGGAAAAAGTTTGCTTTAACCATTGGTATTAAAGCCGCAAAACACGACTTACTATTTTTTACCGATGCCGATTGCACACCTGCAAGCAACCAATGGCTTCGTCAAATGCAAAGTCGTTTTGGTCATGGTAAAGATATTGTTCTTGGCTACTCGCCATACAATAAAAAAGGAGGTTTACTCAATCTTTATATCCGTTTCGAAACATTTATGACAGCGCTTTTCTATTTAAGCATGTCGCTAAAAAAAGATACGTTTATGGGTGTAGGAAGAAACCTTGCTTACCGAAAAGATTTGTTTTTTAAACACAAAGGTTTTGCCAACCATCAGCATATTATGAGTGGCGATGACGATTTGTTTATTAATGCTGCTGCCAATAAAAACAACGTAGCCATTGAGATTAGCGAAGAGACTTTTGTTTTTAGCGAGCCAAAAAAAGATTTTGCATCATGGGGAAAACAAAAAAGCCGCCACATGACCACCGGTAAATATTACAAACCATCACACAAACTAACTCTTGGAATATATTACAGCAGTTTGTTTTTGTTTTACGGAGCATTGATAGCCGCTCTTGCTGTTGATTTGCAAACTTGGCCAATTGTGGTTGGTATATTTGCTTTACGATTTATATCTCAGGAAATCATATTTTATGCTGCTGCCAAAAAATTAAAATGCACAAGTATTGCTGGTGCATTAATATTTTTAGATGTGATGTATATGTTCTATTTAATGGTATACGGCACAAAAGGATTGTTTACCAAGAACCAAAAGGAATGGTAATTTTTTTAAACATGATGAAGGAATTAAGAGATGAGGTGATTAAGGTGTTAAAAACTTTATATACACTCTCTTCAATTCAAAAATTCATTTCTACTTTCCCTCATATCCTCATCACATCATCACTTCATACCTTCTAATGGAAATAATCACAAAATACTTCCCCACGCTTACCGAAAAGCAGCACATGCAGTTTGAAATGCTGTATGATTTGTATAAGGATTGGAACGAAAAAATAAATCTTATTTCGCGTAAGGATATTGATTCGTTGTACGAAAAACACATACTGCACTCGTTGGCTATTGCTAAATTTATGCAGTTTAAAAAAGGTACACGCATTCTTGATGTTGGTACCGGTGGTGGTTTTCCAGGTATACCGCTTGCCATTATGTTTCCCGATTGTGGTTTTACTTTGTGCGACTCGATAGCTAAGAAAATTAATGTTGCCGAAAACATTTCTGAAACCATTGGCCTCCGCAATACTGATTTTGTTATAGGACGAGTGGAACAATTAAAAGAGAAATTTCATTTTGTGGTTAGTCGTGCTGTTGCTCCTAGCGAACAAATTTATAGGTGGACTCAAAGTTATATTGAAGATGATGAGTTTAACACCCGCTCTAACGGATGGTTTTTTCTTAAGGGTGGCGATTTAAAAGAAGAACTGAAAGCCATTAAACAGCTCAACAGAAAACTGTATATCGAAGAAATGCCACTATCAAAATGGTTTACCGAAGAGTTCTTCGAAACCAAAAAGTTGGTATATATTTACTAGTTGTATTTTTTGCAAAAGCCTTCTTCCCTATTTCATATCTTGCAAATATTATATTCTAGCTTAACTGAATGCCGAACAATTGTTTCTTAACATTGCCCGAACCTTGCTGTACTAATTAATCAACATGAAAAGAGCACTAACAACCATCATTTGCATTTGGGTATTTACTACATTAAATGTATTTGCACAATCGGATTCAACTACCAAACGATTTTCGATTACACCATTACCTATCATTGTTTCCGACCCTTTTATGGGATTAGGTTTTGGTGCTTTGGCAAATGCGAATTTTCTTACAGGTAACGTTCATTCAACGCGTTACTCAAATGCACAGGTTTATGCAATGAAAACCACCAACGGACAATTGGCTGCACAAATCAATCACACCATATTTACCAACAACGAGAAATATTTTATACAAGGAAAAATTCAATACCTAGATTGGCCAGAAAATGTTTTTGCACTTGGAGGAAACACTTCTCGTGAAAATGATATCGAACGCATATCATACAAAGCGCTTGAGTTTGAAGAAAGAATAATGAGAAAGTTTGGCAAGAATAATTTTGTTGGTGTTCAGTATCGATTATATAACTGCTGGAATGTTTCTAGCAACCAAGTCGACAGTATCAGTTTCTACAGCAAAAACGCTACAGGTAAGCAATCATTCACTTCATCTTCATTAGGATTACATTTTATACATGATAGTCGTGATAATGTACAAAATGCATTTAAAGGAAACTATGCTGAGGTTGCAATCAACCCTAATTTGAAAGAACTTGGCAGCACTCAATATTGGACAAATATCAGAGTTGATTTAAGAACATATAAAATATTAAACAGCAACTTGCAACATCCACAAATATTGGCAGCACGTGTGTTATACGAGCAAGCCATTGGCGATGTTCCTTACATGCTTATGCCAATGTTTGGAAGATATTACACAACCCGAGGATATGTTCAGGGTCGTTATCGTGGCAATTCATTTGTATCTACTGAACTTGAATACCGTGCGCACATTTGGAAGGCAATAGGTGGTGTAATGTTTGCCGGAGCGCATGCAGTTAGTGAAACTGATGGAACCTATCAATACATTAATCCAACAGCTGGTGCAGGTGTTCGTATCATGCTAAATAAATCTCAGCGAACCAACCTTCGAGTTGATTATGCCATTGGAAAGCAAAATGAAGGTGGATTATACCTACAAGTTACCGAGGCATTTTAACCAATAACATTTACCAAGCAGCCACATATTTCACAGAGCGAAGCATTAAATAAAAATCTGTGTAATCTGTGGCTCATTTTTTTTGTAATATTGCATAGTAATTAGTCATTATGATGCGTATTCAAATTCTGATCATCTGCTTGTTTTCATCCCTGCTGATACATGCACAAAAACTCGAAATAGAAAATCTCGGAACAAATGTGAACTCCAGTTATGCCGAATACAATCCCATTATTTCTGCAGATGGAAACACATTATATTTTGTGCGTTCAAACTTTCCGGTAAATACCAAAGGTGCTGCCGAGTCGCAGGACATTTGGATAAGTTTACTTAATGCAAATGGAGATTGGCTAAGTGCCGAACATGCCGGACAATATTTAAACCGCGAGCAATTCAACACGTTGTTTAATGTAAGTGCCGATGGAAACAGAATGCTTATTGGTGGTGCTTATAAAGATGGTATCAATTGGGGTGCAGGATTTTCATTTATCGAACGCAATGGTGAAACTTGGAGTGAGCCTCACTATCTCGATATTAAGAAATACGATAAGATGTGTCGTGGCGAGTATAGTTATGCTTATTTATTATCAGATAATAAAACATTGGTATTGAGTTTTTCGGAAATGGAAGACAGTAAAGTAAACGATTTATATGTGAGTTTTCTTCAGAAAAACGGAAGCTGGAGCGAGCCTAAATCGCTTGGAAAATCAATTAATACTGATTTTGACGAAACCACACCATTTATTGCTGCCGATGGCGTTTCATTATATTTTGCAAGCGATCGTCCGGGTGGACTTGGAGATAAAGATATATACATGAGTAAGCGTTTAGACGACTCATGGCAAAAATGGTCGTCACCGGTAAACTTAGGCCGACCAATAAATTCAGAAGATGCAGAAGGGTATTATACCATTCCTGCAAATGGTAAAATTGCCTATATGGTATCGAGAAAAAACACCATTGGCAAAGCCGATATCGTAAGAATTAAAACTGTTGAAGCTACCAAACCAAATCCTGTTGTATTGTTATCCGGAAAAGTTTTAAATGCTAAAAACCAACAGCCTATTGAAGCCGAAATTAGTTACGAAATATTACCAAGTGGAATGGAAATGGGTTCGTCAAAATTCTTAAGTAAAAACGGTGATTTTAAACTCATACTCCCATACGGAAAGAACTATGGTATTTCGGCAAGAGCTAAAGGTTATATTCCTATTTCAATCAATGTCGACCTGACTACGAGTGGCGAATACAAAGAAATAAAACGTCCTTTGTTACTTGTTCCAATCGAAACCGGACAAGTAGTTCGGTTAAATAATATTTTCTTCGATAAAGGAAAATCATTTCTAAAAAAAGAATCGTTTCCTGAGCTTGAACGTTTAATAAAAATTATGAACGAAAATGCACTCATGAATATTGAAATTGCTGGTCATTCTGACGATGTAGGAGATGATGATTTTAACTTGAAACTTTCGATGGATAGAGCATTAGCAGTTGAAAAATATTTACAGGCAAAAGGTATAAAAGATACACGTGTAATAAGCCGCGGTTTTGGAAAAGCTAAACCAATATCGGATAACAGTACCGAAGAAGGCAAACAATTAAACCGCAGGGTTGAGTTTAAAATTTTAGCTAATTAGTTTTGCTTTAAAAAGTACATCTGTTTGAAATCATTTCAAATTGAAGGCTAACTTCAAATATATACTTAGTGCATTCATACTATCTTGTTTAATATTAATTATACAAGGTTGCGGTGGTTGCAGTGGATATGGTGGATTTGAGCCACAAATTACAACCTCCGAATATTATATAAAGGTTCCGTCATCATCTAAAATACTCAAAGTTTCCTACCCTGTTTCAAATACTATTTTATATCCGAGTGATAGTACTTGTTTATTTAATATTTCAAATGCTTACGACCTCACCACGCTGTTTATAGAGACTACAGGAAAAAGGGACACGATTGTTTTTAAAACTTCATTGTCTAGTCGATCTTTTTTCTATGATTCAAAATGCGATGAACATAGTATTGGTTTAAGTAGAACAGAAGCTGTAGTAAGTTATTCTACTTGTGATTCGATTAAGCAAACGGTTTTAAATAACTCCTCATATTCACCCAACAACAAACATGTAATTGTTTTTAATATTTGGCCTTGAGATGAGATATAAATTGATTTTACTTTTTCTGTTACTGAATACAATTATTCATGCTCAAAATGAAATTGGATTAAACAATTATCATTTCATAGGAGTAAAACTTGGTGTACCGATATATGATAAACCAGGGAAAGACTTGTATTATAATTTTATCGAATTAGCTTTTGGTAAAATTGAAAACGAAAAGTTTTCTTATCAAATTTTATTAGGTATTGAAGGATATAAGAATGAAGGTCCTGAAGGGAATGTAGATATTGGCGTAGCTGCAACAGGACAAATTAGAGATACTTATTTTGCAAAGGGATATTATATCAAACCCTGCTTTATTTTAGCCAAAAAATTAGGAACTATATACAGTAATTTTCTTTCTGCAAATTTTAATATGACACTCACACAACATTATTTAGAAATTAAAACCACTGACCCTGTTTATGGAGATAAATATGAAAATTATTCGAATATTAAAATAGACCCTATTTCGAGTGTTGAACTGGAACATTGCAACATATTAAATATAGGCAACAGAATTGATTTCAATGTAATGTATCATCTTGGTTTACGAATTCTTGAACCACATCAATTTAATGATGTTTTGAAAGGTTATGGCAGTAAAGCAAATTTTGTTCCCGGTACATCCAACAATACTTCGCAGCTATATTTTAATTTGTTGTTTGGTATCAATGTTCATCTATATTAATTCTAATAGTTATTTATCAGATAAGATATTATTGAATTAATTTTCTTTCAAAAATTTAGTTAATAAAACCTCATTCCCATCAATTACTTTTATAATAAACAAACCGCTGTTCAACGATTGAATTGAAATGGTATTCGATTCGTTGATGTTTCCTTTTAAAACCGTTCTACCGGTTAAATCAAACACTTCGTAATTTACATTTTTTGTTTTTGAAGTATACTGAACAGAAAGTAAATTACTGGCAGGATTTGGATAAACTGAAAGACGTTGCATTGAATTATAATTTCGCGTTTCATTTATTCCATTCATGCTTGCACATGATGGAAACGAATTTGTATTAAACCAATTTTTTACACGCTTCACATCATTTTCTAATGCCGGCAAAACAGGTATTGCTGCCGAGCTTGTTCGTGTAAATACAATTGCATAATCAACCGATTGCATTGCACCCGATGGAAAAGAAACCGGACCTGATGCCATTAAAAATCTTCTATCACCGGGTTTATTTCCTACACTTGTTTCCGACCAATTTGGTCTTCCTGCCAAGTCATCATTTCCTGGAAACATAAAGCTACTTGTATCGCTACCTTGTGTTCCATCCAATCCATATTTAATTGGTGAACCATTTTTCCATCTGCTATTTAAATAACCCCAATAATCACCAGGTCGTTGCATATTTCCCTGCGTTGTCCAATCATTATTATAATAAACAAAATTGTGTAATCCCTGATTATTTCCTGAAGGTGTAATTGTACCTTTTAATTGAACAACAGCAAGTGCCGGAGGATTTGCTCCATAACCCATAAAACCCGAATCAATAGGCAATCCATTATACACATATCCATATCCCAGCTTTGGATTGCAACCTATATAATCATCACTATAATTTCCTAAATCAACATCTGTCCACATGCCAACTTTTAAACTATCAATCAGCGAATCGGTTCTATTATAAATATCATAATGATAAAATGTAGTGTAATTAATTGCAGTATTCGAATCATTATCATTCACATCATCGCATTTAAATGCATATGCAGAACCATGAACTTCAATACCTAAAGGTGAACCATAAGTTTCAGTATGAGAAACCTGATCGTTAAAAATCCAATACAACATTTGATCACCTTTTATCAACGGATAATCGCCAAGCAGCGGTTCATATTTATTCGGCAATCCTCCAACATTTACAAATGGTGCAAGGTTCCATGCCTGACCTTTTGTGGTATCGCCATGTGCAGGCCATGTTAAAATATCATTTGGTATTTGATAGTTTGGATTCGTATAATTGACTTTAAAATTATCAATTTGCCAACGATTCAATTTCCAAATTTTTGTGTATGCTGCTGTGGTTACTGAATCGGTTGAAGCTTTACCGATTGTAAGCGGTCCTTGCTGATAATCATTTCCGTTTTGACGATAAGTTTGTGCAGCAATTTTCAAGTTACCATTCACAATTCCGCCAACCCACATTGCTGATGCGAATAAGGGTTTTTTACAAGAACCTTTAGGTACTTCATAACCTGCACCAATTGTTAAATCCCAAAACATATCACCTCTTGTTAAAATGGGTGTGCTTACTTTATTGATATTGAGATATTCTATTTTATCAAAACCATTCCAAAAAGCATCAACAGGTTTCTTCACATAATTTGCAGGAGTAAATTTGAATAAACTGTCCGATGTATTATTTCCAATTTTTAATTGAAAGCCATAATTAGCAATCATCCATAAATTGCCAGAATTATCTACTTGTATTATAACTCCATACTTTGCATATAATAAATCATATTGCCTTAAATCATATGAAATAATATTTTGTGTACTGATTTCTAAAATAGATGCGAAAGGAATTGGATTAGAACTTGTGAGTGTTTGAGAGCCCTGAATAAAAACATTTCCCTTTGTATCTGATGAAAAAAAAGTTTTAGTAGCAGTATAATAAGTCGAAGGCAAATTGGATTGTGAACAATGATCAATAATATTTTCTAAAGGTGTAATGATTCCATTTACAATTTTATAAATACCACTGCAATTATATAAAGGATCCCATTTAGGAGTACCTGCAATCCAAACATTTCCTTTTGTATCAACAAATACATTCTCGACATAATCATTTTTCAAACCTGAGTTTGTTGATGTGTAATTTGTAATAATTCCATTGTTTAATTTTGATAAACCAACTGAAGTTCCGCTCCAAACATTTCCATTGTTATCAGCATCAATTGATGTTACCATATCAGTAATTAATGAAGAATTACTCTTGTTATAATTTGTCCAGTTTGTTCCATCAAATTTCGAAATTCCGTTATCAGTAGCAATCCAAACAATTCCATTTTTCACTTTCACATCATTAACCGAGTCGCTTATGATTCCTGAGTTTGATTTGTTGTAAATTGTCCAATTCGAATTATTTTTTTTAACCAAACCATTCTTTGTTCCAATCCACAAATCATTTCCATTAAACTCAAGTGAAGTTAAATAATTGGTTGGCATCACCGAATTTGTTGTATTATAAGTTATCCAACTTGTGCCATCAAATTTTGCAAGACCGATAGAAGAAACATTAGCTATTCCACCAGAAAACATTCTTCCTGAATAGGCAATCCAAATATTTCCAGAAGCATCAATTTTCATATCACCTTTATAGGCTCTGTCAAAATTATTTCCTGGAGGAAGTGCATAAGCAGTTAAAGCCGATTGTGCTTTAATTTGAAAAGAAAAGATTGATAAAATAAAAAGGTAAATTATTTTGGCATTCATAGCATTCGTTTTTTCATAAGTCAATGCCATAAACATTTTAGTTGTATGAAGATTAAGCTGTCAACTCCGAAACAGCAATCCAAGCCATCAGCCCAGCACCAATTTCTAAAGCCTGTTCATCAATATCAAATGTTGGTGTGTGTACTGATGAAATAATGCCACGTGCTTCATTGCGTGTTCCCAAACGGTAAAAACAAGCAGGCAATTCTTGTGTAAAGTAAGAGAAATCTTCGGCAGCCATCCAAATATCTAAATCCACCACATTTTCTTTTCCCAAATATTCCTCTGCATATGTTTTTGCTCGTGCAGTTAATTCAATATCATTTTTTAAAAATGGATAACCTTTTCTGATTTCAAATTCGCACTTCCCTCCCATACTTTCGGCAATCATTTCGGCAATCTTTTTCATTTCGGTATGAGCAATGCTTCTCCAAGTTTCATCCAACGTGCGAAATGTTCCTTCCATCAATACTTCATCGGGAATAACGTTTGTTGCACCATTGGCAATTACTTTTCCAAAAGATAA
>CANKGI010000108.1 GCA_947481365.1 Bacteroidota bacterium
AACTCAGACGTGCCGATAATAAAACTCTTAAAGAAATGGCAGCTATAGTTGGTGTTAATATTTCTACATATGGCAAATATGAAAAAGGGAAATTGCATTTACCAG
Organism: Bacteroidota bacterium; assembly: GCA_947481365.1. Lineage (GTDB taxonomy): Bacteria > Bacteroidota > Bacteroidia > UKL13-3 > UKL13-3 > CAIUEQ01. The sequence continues at coordinate 106 of CANKGI010000108.1, forward strand.
AAATGCGTTTAATAAAGCTATGTAAACATTACACAATTACTTTGCGTGATTTTTATGAGATGGAAATTGAAGCTGTATATGATTGGTACAAGAATGGTAAACGTATGAGGTTAATTTTCGAAAGAGAAAACATTCAGTTTAGAGTTTAATTTATTTATCGATTTATTTCCTTTCTCTTCTTTTCTCATCCAGCACTTTTTTTAACGAATCAACTTGCGGTTCCATAACCGGTAAAGGCTGCTGTATTTGTGCCTTTGAAGCTGTAGATTCTTTTTTTTGCTTTGAAGAAGATGAGCAATTCATCATTGCAAAAAGCAACAAAAAACTAATGCCCCACGATAATTTTTTTCGATTGTATAACATTCGTTCCATTGCTAATTGTTAAAAAATAAATTCCTTCTTTTAAATCATTTACACGAAATGTAAATCTGTTCAAACCTGCTTTTCCTTTATCGCGCAAAAGTGATGCTACATGTTTTCCATTCAAATCCATCATGTCAAATTCGAGCATTGTATTTTCTTTCAATTCAAAATCAACACTCAAATAATCGGCAGTTGGATTTGGATAAATTTTCGAATTGAACAATTCATTTTGAATTTCACTCACCGAAAGTTTTGCATCATTGTTTTTAATTTTAGCTATCCATGTACGGTTACCGTTTTGATAACCAAATGAACCATTTACCCAGCAATAGGAAGAGTCGTTATATTTTCGTTGAATGCCTGTGTAATCGCCCCAGCGCTCTACCGAATCGGCAAGTATGGCAACACTCGTTTCTCCTTTTTTATAAATAAACATAGGTGACAGGTTTCCATTTCTGTCGCAATATGTAACAGCTCCCCCAGGAAATTGTGTATTCGAAACATACGAATAATTAATCATCACACTGCGGTCGTCAATTCCTCCACCTGCATACGCAATTGATGGATACCCAAAATCAAGTGTATCTGAACTGATGATGGTTCCATGAATAGTTGGTGTTGATTTATTGGTATTCATGATTCGTCCGAAATAAACAGCAGGAGTAAATTTTACCGTGTCAATTGTATTGGCAACATAGTACACCCAATCTTGCTCGTAGCAAGCCGAAAGAATACGAGCATCATTGGTTTGTAATTTTTTTCCGCTTGGCTGAATAGCATTTGGCATCAATCCGTATTTTTTATCGGTGCGCAAAATTTTAGTAGTGAGTTGTGCATTTCCTGATGAAAGTGAATTGGTTATTTCGTGCAAAAAAACGGTGTCGTTTTGCAAATCACTTGGTCGCAATGAAACCAAAAACATATTTGGTCCGTGTGTAGTTGTTCCTCCTCGTGCCGGACAAATATTCCAAATTGCTTTACCGTTGTATTTAATATCGTGATAAACTTTAGGTGCCAAATTCGCCACACTGTCGTAACCCTTTTGTTTTGTTACTTGCCAAATGTACGACTCGATAAAACCTGTTTGCCAAGGTGTATTATCTCTCACCCTATTAACCGTAATAAACAAATCATCATCTGATAATGCCAGTATCGGATAGTCGCTCCAGGAACTGCTATCGTTGGTAATATTTCCAGGAATAACATAAAAATTCCATTTCAACATAGGGTCGTTGCTTTGCGAAAAGGCAACGATAATTCGTGTGTCAACACTTGTCGAACCTTGTAAAAAAACCACAATAAACCTGTCTTTTTTTCGGTCGTAAATAACTCGAGGATCGAACGTTCGGTTTAATGAGCCCAACTTATTTGCAAATGTTGCTAGGTTTTTACTACCAACTGTTGTACCGCTGTCGTTATACATAAATAAATTTGTATTGGCTACACTGATAATTTTGCCGCCATTACTCACAGCAATATCATTATCATTTGGAGTACCTTGAGTAACATTGCCAATAAAATTTGTACTTAATGTTGGCGTTGCAGCAGCCGTTTTTTGGTAGAATGGATTACTGTTTTTTATTTGTTTCGATAAATAAATATTTCGTAACGAGTCGAGTTGGATTTTTTTCTGTTTTACTTCATTTATGGGAGAAGGGAATGCAGCTTTTACCAATAATAATTTCGAGTCGAAATCAATAGTTTTTTCGCTCATGTCGAAGGTTGCAGCAAGTGGAATGTTAAATGTTGTGGTGCTGTAAGTTAATCCGTTTTGTTGAGCAAATGATAATATTGCCGAGAAGAAAAATAGTGCAAAAGGAATAGAAAATTTTCTCATGGTATGATTGATGGTAAAACAAATGTAAGAATTTTAGTAAAGAGATTTCTAATATTCAATTTGTTGTTCTTTACATACTCGAACTAACATCATGCATCTTGCATCATGAATATTGTATCCCGCATCTAACCTCCAACTTCCTTTTTCCAACTTTTGTTTTTTAGTTTCTGCGAAATAAACGGATAAGTAAAAACACTGATGAGAATAATAGTTACTCCAATATAAAATCCTGTTGTCATGTATTCCGACTCACCGAAAATAATTACCGAAAAAACAATTCCGTAAACTGGTTCTAAATTGTTGGTGATAATGACTGTAAGTGGTGTAAATTGTTTTAATATTTCGATGCTCAGTGTAAAGGCAAGTGTAGTGCAGGCAATGCTCAATACCAGTAACCACAATAAATCTGCAAGGTTAATGGGCACGAAATATGTTTCGGTTTCCGTAAATGTTTTAAGAAAAAACATAAATACAATTGCACCTATAAATTCATAAAACGTGATGGCTGATGCATTGTTTTTTAGAATGAGTTTTCCGTTATAAATTCCGAAGAATGCAGCAGTTAGTGCAGCCAAAATTCCGTAAACAATACCCATAAAATATATTTTCTCAAAATTGAGAATGATGATTAACCCGATGGCGATTACAATTCCATAAATTAAATCTGTTCGGTAAAATTTTTTGCCAAGAATGATGGGTTGCATAATACTGGCAAAAAGGGTAATGGTTGAAAATCCTGCTAACGACACCGATACATTCGACACTTTTATTGCATGATAAAAGAAAAACCAATGAGCACCAACACATAATCCGATTACAAATATTTCGATAAAATCTTTAAGACTTACTCGTAAGCTGATACCTTTATACCTGATAAAAATATATAAACTGATAACAGAAAATATTAATCGGTACCAAACCAAATCGTAAGCATTGAGTGAAATCAGTTTTCCGAGAACAGGAGTAAATCCCCAAAGTAAAATGATGAAATGGAGCCACAAATATTTATTAGCTTTCATCAAATTATTTAGGTGCTTTTACTGCTACAATAATTGCACCAGTTAAAAACAATACGTTAGGTGTCCATACTGCTATTGCAGGGTTCATCACATTTGTTATTCCGAGTGTGTTAAATATTTGAACGATGAGTAGAAATGTAAATGTTACAAAAATTCCGATGCCTAAATGTATACCTGTTCCACCTCTCGACTTACGTGAAGATATGGCAATAGCAAGAAGCGATACTACATAAAATGAAAAAGGAGTAGCAACACGTTTGTACAACTCAACATAATATTTATTGATGAGTGGCGAACCTCGTTCTTTTTCAACTCGAATATATTCATTCAGTTCTGGGTTTGTCATTGATGAGATATATTGAGTTTTAACAATAAACTCATTTGGTTTAATATTTAAAACGGTATCTTTAATAGCACCCTTGTATACAATTTCATTCTCGCCATTAAATATGCGTTGCTGGTAATTTTCTAAACTCCACATATTTAATTTCTTGTTCCAGATTAATCTTGTTGCGAAAATACGTTGCGTAATATGGTTCAATTGGTAATGTTCCATCGAAAGGTTGTAACCAATACTGTCGAGGTAATTAAACGATTCCATGTGTAAAACAGTACCTTCATTTATTTGGCAATTGATGTGTTCAGTTTGTGTATTAACTTTATCTTTTACATATAAATCTTCAAAAGCATAACGTTTTTTATCGCAATGCGGAGCTAAAAATGTAGTGCTGAAAAGAAATAGGCAAAACAAAAATGTGCAGGCAATAAAATATGGTCGAAGGAATCTCTTATAAGAAATCCCTGTATTCAAAATGGCTATAATTTCGGTATCCTGAGCCATTTTTGAATTAAAAAATAAAGCCGAAAGGAATACAAATACCGGACACAAAAGCGTAACGATGTAAGGAATAAACCAGATGTAGTAGTCGAAAATAATGGCAAAAAGAGATGGCTTATGTTTGATAAAGTCATCAATTTTTTCTGACAAATCGATAAAAACCGATATGAAAGCAAAAATAAAAATCGTGAAGAAGAAAGTCTTCAGAAATTTTTTAATAATGTATGCATCAAGTATTGGCAGAAGCCTCATGTTAAAATTGTGATTGGTGTGAAATAAATTTTAGTTTTGTTTGTAAACTAAAATTACGCCACAAATGTCATTTGCTGCAATAATAGAATATTATCGTCAAAACTCGTTGAAGTGCATCATGCTTGTTGCTTTCTCTTTTCGATTATTGGCTGCCATTTTTTCTACAGGTTATGGTATGCACGATGATCATTTTATTACAGTGGAGGTTGCACAATCGTGGATTGACGGAACGAACCGAGACTTTTGGTTACCTGTTGAAGGGTTAAACATAACTCCCAGTGGACACAGTCTAACTTATCCGGGTATTTTATATGGAACATTTTCAATTTGCGAGAAAATAGGTATTGATGATCCTGCAACTAAAATGTTCATCATTCGATTGCTTCAAGCTTTATTTTCATTGATAGTTGTGTATTACGGATATAAGATTATTCATGAATTGTATGGTGAAAAAGCGGCAATAAGTGCCGGTTGGTTATTGGCAACTTTCTGGTTTATTCCGATGATGAGTGTTCGGAATTTGGTGGAAGTTTTTTGTGTTCCGTTTTTGATGATGGGTGTTTGGTTGATTGTAAATAATAAAGAAGAAAGGTTATTGAAATTTCTGTGGGCAGGATTTGTTATAGGTTTGGCATTTTCGATACGTTTTCAAACAAGTACATTTATTGGTGGCTTAGGATTGGCATTATTGTTTAAAAAGAAATTTCACCACACTGTTATTTTTGGAATGGGAGTTTTGATAAGTGTTTTTTTATTGCAGGGTGGAGTAGATATGGTTATTTGGAAACGACCATTTGCTGAGTTTATGGAATACTCAAATTACAATTTGCAACATGCTAATGATTATTGGACAGCACCTTGGTATAATTATATTCTTCTCGTATCAGGTTTGCTTATTCCTCCAGTGAGTTTGTTTTTGATTTTTGGCGTTTTTAAAAACTGGAAAAAACACCTTATTATTTTTCTACCAGTATTGGCATTTTTTGTGTTTCATTCTATTTTTCCAAACAAGCAAGAGCGATTTATTTTTCCGGTTTTGCCATTTATTATCATGATGGGTATTGCCGCATGGACAGAGTTTTACGAGCAATCATCGTTTTGGAAGAGAAATCAAAAATTATACAAAGGGTCATGGATATTTTTTGTTGTGCTTAATTCTGTTTTGCTATTAGGACTAACACTTTCATCCAGCAAAAAAAATAGAGTGGATGCTATGAGTTATCTATCAAAATACCGCGATATTCATTGCTTCGTTGTTGAAAACATGAATCATGATGGAAATGTTTCTATGCCGTTTTTTTATCTAAAAAAACAATGGCCAATACAATATGATCTTTACCAAAATGTACCAGCCGAACAAATGAAGAATTACCTCGATTCAACAGGTAAATGTAAGCCACAATTTGTATTGTTTTTAGAAGAAAAAAATATTGATGAGCGAATCACGAACTTTAAAAAACTATATCCTCAAATAACTTACGAAACCACCATTGATCCAAGTTTTCTTGATAAAGTAATGCATTGGCTTAATCCAGTAAACATTAACCAAACAACAGTTATTTATAAAATAAATTAAGTGCTACAAAATCTTGCCACGACCTTTAGATAGTATATACAAAGAAGAGAAATAAAAGGGCTTTAGCCCAAATTCTAAATTATATCTTATTTGAAATTATTGGAAGAATTGCTTTTTTCCACGAAATAAAATCGCCTTCAATAATATGCTTACGGGCTTCGCCAACAAGCCATAAATAAAATGATAAATTTTGCTGACTGGCAATTTGAGCTCCCAAAATTTCGTGCGCGTAAATTAAATGACGCAAGTATGCTTTCGAGTAATCAGGTGTAAATAATTCATCAAGTGGAGAGAAATCATTTTTCCATTTTCCGTTTTTGATATTGATGATTCCGTTTGATGTAAAAATATATCCGTGACGAGCATTTCGTGTAGGCATTACACAATCAAACATATCTACTCCCAGCGAAATACATTCGAGAATATTTTCGGGAGTACCAACACCCATTAAATAGCGAGGTTTTGATGATGGAAGAATATCGCATACTAGCTCAGTTAATTCGTACATCACATCTGCCGGTTCGCCTACAGATAAACCACCGATTGCATTTCCATTCATGTTTTGCTCGGCAATAAATTCGGCCGATTGTTTCCGCAAATCTCTGTATGTGCTTCCTTGAACTATGGGAAATAAATTCTGCTCAACGCCATACAATGGTTCTGTTTTATTAAACTGTTCAATGCATCTTTTTAGCCAACGATGGGTCATGTGCATCGATTTTTCAGCATAATCAAATTCACACGGATAGGGTGTACATTCATCAAATGCCATAATGATATCGGCACCAATTGTTCGTTGTGTATCAATGGTGTTTTCGGGCGAAAAAAATTGTTTCGAACCATCGATATACGATTGGAACCAAACGCCATCTTCAGAAATTTTTCGCAAATCACCTAAAGAAAAAACCTGATAACCTCCGCTGTCTGTAAGCATCGGTTTTTTCCAATTGATAAATTTGTGAATTCCTCCAGCATTGTTTATTACTTCTAATCCCGGACGAAGGAAAACATGATATGTATTCGATAAAATAATTTGTGCTTTTACATTTTCGTCCAGCGATTTTTGATCAACTCCTTTTACAGTACCCTGTGTGCCAACAGGCATAAATATTGGCGTTTCAATTGTGCCTCTTCCTGTTTCAATAATTCCTGCACGCGCTTTCGATTGTGTATCAGTTTTTGTAAGTGTAAATTTCATTTAAGGTTATTCAAAATGCAATGAGAACTGTACCAATTGCGGAGCCATTCGGGCAACCGATTCGGTATAAATATAGCCATCATGATACATGGCATCGCCAAAGGTGTTGCAGATTTTTACTTCTGGCGAAAATTTAAAATATTCGAAATACAAATCGAGTCCAAATCCCCCTTCATACCCAAATGTCATTGGTATAAGCGAAACAACAGGTGCTGCCATACTTCGGTTTTGTTTTGTTGTTGATGAAAGATCGTAACTTCCACGTAATCCTGCAATCACATATAGCCGTGTGTTTTTTCTTCTTGCCGATTTGTACTTTAACAACAACGAACCGTCACAATATGCCGATTCAATTTTTATGATTTTTTGAACGTTTGTAAACTGATAAGTTAAGTCGCGCTCAACAAATGAAATTACCGGAAACATTAGTCTCAAATCCCAGTAATCGCCTAATCGTAAATTGGTAATGGCACCCAAGCCAATGCCCGGAAATGAAGTGCTTTTAACATTCATTAAACTATCAGTTCCGTTAAAAGATGTTGTTTTTGTATCGATTCTAATTGAGCCATTATTTGCCGCAAGTGTAAAACCAAAATGTAAACGTTTTAGGTCGTACTGCTCCAAATTTGGCTGTGCTGCCAATCGAATAGCGAAAAACATTACGCTAATTGTTATAATTATTTTACTGCGGTGTATAAACTGCAAATGCCAAAAGTTAAAGGTTGAATATTGGTTTGAGTAAATCCCGAACGAATTAAGTATGCTGTAAAGTCTATGCCTTCCGGAAAATGTTTTACCGATTCGGGCAAATAGCTGTAGGCATTTTTGCTATTGCTAATCATACGGCCAAATAGCGGAAGGATATTGTTAAAATAAAATTGATAAACCTGTTTAAAAGGAAACGACTTTGGTTTAGAGAATTCTAGAATGGCTATTCGTCCACCAGGTTTTAAAACACGATACATTTCGTCAATTCCTTTTTGCAAGTGTTCAAAATTTCTTACTCCAAAAGCAACAGTAATGGCATCGAAGCTCGATGTTTCGAAATGTAAATTCTCCGAATCGCCTCTGCGTAATTCAATTTTATCGTCTAAATGAAGGCGCATTATTTTTTCTCTGCCAACTTCAAGCATCAACTCCGAAATATCGATTCCGATAACTTTATCAGGATTAAGTTTTAAAGCAGCAATGGCTAAATCACCGGTGCCGCTAGCAACATCGAGTATCAACTTTGGGTTAACGGGTTTCAGTGAGTTGATGGCTTTTGTGCGCCAGCCTTTATCAATACCAACTGATAAAAAGCGATTTAAAAAATCGTAACGATGAGCAATGCTGTCAAACATTTCTTCAACCTGTTCTTTTTTCGAAGCTTCCGATGAATTATCGGGTTTAATTTCTGTAATTTCTTTTTCCAAAACGTTGCAAAAATAAACGAAATAGGCACATAAACGATTTTGTTGTTAAATTGCGCACATCATCAGTATGAAATACTTTACAGTCGTAGTTTTTTTATTTGCAATAATTTTGTCGGGATGCAAGCCAAATTCAGATTTGCCTTGTCGTTTGCCGGTATATTATCAATACAGTTTTTCGAGTACACAAAATTTATTTCCATTTACAGGGAGTGGTGATACTGCCCGTTATATCAATACTGCCGGAGATACAATATGGTGTTTGGGATCTACAGTTGTAAAAGGATATAAGTGCAATCCGGTTAAAAATAATCCTGAATGTCCGGATGATAGTTTGGCTTATGCAATTTGGAATTATAGTTTTTCCGACACGCTAGGTAAATTTAATTTTTCGGCAACAGCATCAATTTACGACACAACATTAAAAATTACAGCAAACAGTTCGTATTTTAAGATTCCACTTGGAAATATTGGCTATAATGATTCGCTAACTTGGTTCGACTCATTAAAATTTGGCAATAAAATGTTTTACAATTTACAGTCGTTTGTAAACAATAATGGCGATAGTTTATATTATAATTCATCATACGGAATCATAGGATTGAAACAAGCCTCACAACGAATTTATATTTACCGTTTCAGAAATTATTAATGGAAATAAAGAAAGCAATATTTGTTACTAGCTCAGGAAAAACGAGCGAATGCCCAAAGCCCGATAAACCCGAATATGCTTTTATTGGCCGTTCGAATGTTGGAAAATCATCGCTCATCAATATGCTTTGTAACCAAAAGGAGTTAGCACGCACATCATCAAACCCCGGAAAAACAATTGCCATCAATCATTTTTTGATAGACGATAAATGGTATGTGGTTGATTTGCCGGGATATGGATATGCAAAACGTTCAAAAGAATTGCGAACAAAATGGGAAGATGAGCTCGAAAAATATTTGCGTGAACGCGAGAACCTGCAATATCTTTTTGTGTTGATAGATTCTCGAATTGCACCTCAAAAAAGCGATTTGGAGTTTGTTAATTTCTTGGGAAAAGTTGGTGTTCCATTTGCAATAACGTTTACCAAAATTGATAAACTCAATCAGAAAGAACGAAATAAAAATTTCAAAGATTTTACCAATAAAGTTTTAGAATATTGGGACGAGCTTCCTCCGGTTTTTCAGACCTCTGCAAATGAGAAAAAGGGCCGAAAAGAAATCCTAAAATTTATTGGCGATACCAACAAAGAGTTTGTGAAACCGGGATATTGATCAATTAATAATATCAAGAAGCCTTTGCAGTTCAGCTTGCGAGTATAGGTGTTTGTAATAAGCTATAAGCGGTTGTCCTTACAGGACAAAAGTAATAGTCAATATTATTCTTACCAAGCTTATGCCCAGATGGGGCAAATTTCTCAATTAATAATATCCAAAATCCTTTGCAACTCAGCTTGCGAGCGGAAAATAATTTTAATATT
>CANKGI010000109.1 GCA_947481365.1 Bacteroidota bacterium
CTTATCTAAATTTTTATATGCATCATAAATCATTAAGTATTTTTCATTTCGCTCAAAAATCAAATACAGCAATAAATAGAAAAAAAATGCTACCAGCATGAAGACATAAGCACGGGGGGTAATAATTTTAGAATTCGCATTTTCATAATTAAAAATCATAATAAATAGAAAACTCCACGTGCTTAAACTTATTGCCAAAGATGACGTTGCCTGAAACAATGGGTTGATATTAGGTTTAGGATTTCCATCTCTGTAAAACCAATTGAAAATGTGAAAATACAAATAGTAGTACCAAGTTCTCTTTACTTCTTTTCTTCCATTAATTTTTACCTTTTTGTCGTAATATTCATTTATTATTCACACCTTCTCAAACACCACAGCCGCACCTTGCCCTACACCAATACACATGGTAGCCACACCGTATTGTACATTTCGTTTTTGCATTACAGCTTTTTCAATTTATATAATTCATCTGTGGTGATAAAATTTGTAAAATTTTTTTTCGCAAGTCCTTTTATGAGAGCTTTGTCTCCACTCCAAACTTTACATTTAAAATGTTTGGCGTATGCAATATAATGTGCATCTTTCGGGTCAACATCAGCAACAAGTTTTTCGGCAATTCGCCAGGAAGACAGATTAATTTGTTCTTCAGAAATAAAAGTTATATCCTGACAAATTTGAAACTCCGATTCTTGAATTTGTTCAAGTGTCAAACCTGAAAATTTTACGAGTTTCGAATAATGTTTTTTGATTTCTGTTCTTAAAAAATTTGGAGCAATAAAATCAAATTGCTTTTTGGAGTTGATGAGCAAATCGCCAATTTTACCATTGGTATTGAGTATGCCGCTAAAAACAATATTTGCGTCAACAATTATTTTCACTTAACAAAACGTTTGCGGTTTTTTGCCCACCACGAAGCATTAACTTCGTCAGCAAGTTTGTCAACCTCCGATTGTTTGGCTTTCGATTTAGAAGTTGCTTCCAAATATTTTACATAATCTATTAATCGTTGAAGCCCGAAACTGTCAACCGATGATGAAACCGTTATCACGATTTGATTATTTGTTGTACGTTCAATTAGCATTTCATTAAAATTATTTAATCAAAGATATTAAATATATTTTCTATTTTATTTTTCAACTACAATTTCTCAAACACCACAGCAGCACCTTGCCCCACACCAATGCACATGGTAGCTACTCCGTATTGTACATTTCGTTTTTGCATTTCGTGAATCAATGTTGTGCTTATGCGTGCACCGCTGCATCCAAGTGGATGTCCAAGTGCTATGGCACCACCATTTACATTTACAATGTTCGGATCAATTTGCAAATCGCGCATACAGGCAATGCTTTGTGATGCAAATGCTTCATTCAATTCAAACAAACCAATGTCACTCATTTTTAGTCCGGCACGGGCAACAGCTTTTTGTGTTGCAGGTACTGGCCCAACTCCCATAATTGCAGGGTCAACTCCAGCAACTCCTCGAGATACAACTCTTGCTATGGGTTTCAAATGATATTTTTTCACGGCATCTTCTGATGCCAATATTAATGCAGCCGCACCATCATTCAGTCCACTTGCATTTCCTGCGGTAACTGTTCCATCTTTTTTAAAAGCAGGTTTTAGTTTTGCCAATTCTTCTCTCGAAGTTTTGCGTGGATGTTCATCGGCTTCAAAATATTTTACTTCACCCCCACCAGAAAGGTGGGCAGGCTTTTTTTGAGGAATGGCTACAGGAATAATTTCATTTGCAAATTTTCCGGCAGCATGTGCAGCAAAATATTTTTCTTGTGAGTTAAAGGCAAATTCATCTTGTTCGTCACGTGTTATTTTCCAACGTTCGGCAACATTCTCAGCAGTTTCGCCCATCGAAAATGGATGATACATTTCGGCCAATTTTTTATTGATAAAACGCCAACCAATTGTTGTGTCATGAACTTCATGTGAACGGCTGAAAGCTGAGTCAGACTTAGCCATTACAAACGGAGCACGCGTCATATTTTCAACTCCACCGGCAATATAAATTTCTCCATCGCCTACAGATATGGCACGACTTGAGTCGATAATGGCTTGCAAACCCGAAGCACACAACCGATTTACTGTATTTCCTCCAATGTGAATGGGCAATCCGGCAAGCAGCAAAGCCATGCGGGCAACATTCCTATTATCGTCACCCGATTGATTGGCAGCACCAAAAATCACATCTTCAATCTCATTCACGTCAATGCCAGCATTTCTAGCAATAAGTGTTTTTATTACAAGTGCCGCTAAATCGTCAGCTCTGGTGTGGCTAAGCGTTCCGGCATATTTTCCAATCGGTGTTCTAAGGGCATCTATTACGTATGTAGTTTTCATATTGATTTTTGTTATCGGTTCACGGATCACAGTTCACGGTGAACTGACAACTGTGAACTATTCAGCAAATTTATCATTTCGCACCAAACATCATAAAACAGAATTTTCGATTATTTTCGCAGCCTGATTTTAAAAACAATATGTTACAACGCATTCAAACAATTTATTTTATTGCCATCATTATTATTACGGCAACTCTTTGCACAGGTTCTATTATTAAAATAACCGAAACAACTCCTCTTGGTGTTACCAATGAGTATAATCTGAATTTGTTTTATTTCACCGCTCTCGAAAACGGAAACGTAACTGCTAACGAAATGCAGTTTACGTTAATAGCCATTGCAGCCATCATTATTGGATTAACAGCTTTAATTATTTTTACATTTAAAGACAGACCTAAACAAATGAAACTCGCAAAAGTAAATTACCTGATGATGTTGCTTTTGTTATTGGCAGTATTTACTAAGGCAATGATTTACATTCCGATGTTTTCGTTCGGTAAAATATTTCCATACTCAGCTTTTGGTTTGGTGCTTATCGTGTTTTTATTTTATTTAAACTGGAGAGCTATTAGATTAGTTCGCAAAGACGATGAGCTGGTGAAGAGTGCTGATAGGATTAGATAATTCAACAATTTGATGATGAGATGATTTGATATTATTTCATTGTTAAAATTATATAGAATAAATTTATTTAATGCGATGTAAATTATCACATGATCTAATTATAAAATCATCAAATAAAAGATATGCTCGAAGATACAAGCAGAACAGAACTTTCCAGTTTAGGTGAATTCGGATTAATAGAACATCTTACATCGGTATTTGAACAAAAAAATGCTTCAACTTTGAAAGGTGTTGGCGATGATGCTGCAGTGATAAAAGTAGGCGAAAAATGTACGCTCATAACAACCGATTTATTGCTCGAAGGCATTCATTTTGATTTGAGTTATTACCCGCTCAAACATCTTGGCTACAAAGCTGTGGCAGTTAATGTTTCGGATATTTATGCAATGAATGGAACTCCAAAACAAATTACTGTTTCAATCGGAATGTCGAGTAAATTTTCGCTCGAAGCTATTGAAGAAATTTACGCAGGAATAAAATCGGCTTGCGAGTATTATGAAGTGGATTTAATTGGTGGAGATACTTCTTCATCAAAGCAAGGATTGGTTTTAAGCATTACTGCAATTGGCGAAGCTGACGAAAAAAATATTGTTTATCGCAGAGGAGCAAAGGATGGTGATTTACTTTGTGTAACCGGAGATTTAGGTGGAGCGTACGTTGGTTTGCAAATTTTAGAAAGAGAGAAAAGAGTATTTCTTGCCGACCCAAATGCACAACCCGACTTGGATGGACATGATTATATTATTGGTCGGCAGTTAAAACCTGAAGCACGAAAAGATGTAATTGATTATTTTAAGAAAGTGGAACTAAAACCAACTTCGATGATTGATATTTCGGATGGACTTTCATCAGAAATTTTTCATTTGTGTTCGCAATCGGAAATTGGAATGACAGTTTATGAAGATAAAATTCCGATTGACCCTACAACTTATAATATGGCTCGTGAGTTTGATTTTGATCCAACCATGACAACCATGAATGGGGGTGAAGATTATGAATTGCTATTTACAATCGATCAGAAAGATTATGATAAAGTGAAAAACGATCCGAATATTTCAGTGATAGGACATTGTGTTCCGCGAGGAGAAGGTATTCACATGATTTCGAAAAGTGGAAATAAACATGCATTGAAAGCACAAGGATGGAAAGCTTTTTAACGATTTAAGATTTTTAGAATTACGATTTAAGAATTTAGTTTGGCAAGAATATTAGCAATTGATTATGGAACAAAACGTGTTGGATTGGCAGTTACCGATCCTTTACAAATCATTGCAAATACACTTACTACAGTTCATTCAAAAGATGTTCTACAATATTTGAAAGATTATCTAATGAAGGAAGAAGTGGAATGTTTTGTTGTTGGAAAACCATTGCGATTGGATGGAACAAATTCGGAATCGGCAGCTGAAGTAGAAAAGTTTATCAATGTGTTGCGTAAAAATTTTCCTGCAATTCCGATAGAGCGAATTGATGAACGTTTTACATCGGCCATCGCAAAACGAACATTGCTAGAAATGGGATTGAATAAAAAAGACCGTGCTAATAAAAGTAGTCTCGACCAAATAAGTGCTACAATTATTTTGCAGGGTTATTTAGAAAAAAAATGTTAAATTATAAATGCTAAATGTTAAATTATTTTTTGCACATTGCATTCAAAATTTAACATTCAAAATTCAAAATTATTAAAGATGATATTACCTGTTGTTGCATATGGAGATCCTGTACTTAGGAAAAAAGGAGCAAATATTGATAAAGATTATACCGGACTCGAACAGTTGATAGAAAACATGTTTGAAACGATGTACAAATCGCATGGTGTTGGTATTGCGGCTCCACAGGTTGGCAAATCAATAAACCTTTTTGTGTTAGATACTGCACCCTTTGTTGAGGATGAGGAAAAACAAGTAATACCCATAAAAAAAGTTTTTATCAACTCCGAAATTATTGAACAAACAGGAACCAAATGGGATTTTGAAGAAGGCTGTTTAAGCATTCCACACATTCGTGAAAATGTAAACCGTAATCCTGAAATTTTGATTCGATATCAAGATGAAAATTTCAATCACTTTGAAGAAAAATTTGATGGCATTACAGCACGTGTTATTCAGCACGAATATGACCACGTAAAAGGAATTTTATTTGTTGATCATCTTTCTGAATTTAAAAAACGCTTACTCAAAAACAGATTGCTTAACATCACCAAAGGTAATATTGATGTGAGTTACAAGATGCGCTTTCCGCAAAGTAGGTAATGGTTATTTATTATAACATTTTGCGTTTCTATTGCAAAAGCATAGCGTGATTCAGAATGTATTATGTAAAATCAGATGTTTTCTCTGACATTAAGATTTCGTCTATAGCTGAGATTACGCATCGCTCGGGAGTAATACCATACACTACATTCTGCAACTAAAAATGAAAGTTTTGTAAATTGTGCAATATTAAAATGTGAATGGAATGGTTTTGCTGTTTCGCTGTTTTTTAGCATATTGCTTCCTTGCATGCAAATTCAAACTACATGACAACTACATTTAAATCACTTCATTATTTTTTGCGAAACGCTGCAAATAATATCAAAACACCGCAAAGTACTTTTCTCATGCGCAAACATGAAAATGCATACGTAAATGTAACTTATGCTGAAGTACTTGAAAAAGCCAATGCTGTATCAGCATACCTTTTAAATAAAGGGTTTAATAAAGGTGATAAAGCAGCATTAATTATCGAAAACTGTCCAGAATATATTTGTTTTGATCAAGGTTTGATGCAACTTGGGTTAATCAATGTTTCTATTTATCCAACCTTAAGCGAAGGAGAAATCGAACATATTTTAAACGATTCGCAAGCAACAATAATTTTTGTCGGTACACATTTTCTTTTCAAAAAGATAAATAAAGTTAGAGCAGGTTGTCCTCATTTAAAAAATATCATTACTCTTTTTGATGATATACCTCCTGGTCATTCAGATGATGTAATGACATTTAATGAACTGATAAATGAAGGAGCAAAATGTTATTCATCGTTAAAAGATAAAATTGAAGAACGACTTGAATCAGTTACTGAAGATGATTTGGCTTGCTTGCTCTATACATCGGGAACAACTGCAAAACCAAAAGGTGCAATGTTAAGTCATGGTAATTTTATGAGCAATGTAATTGCAGCCGTTGATTTGATGCCGTTGGTTTCAAAAGATTATCGGTTTCTTTCGTTCTTACCGCTTTGCCATGTTTATGAGCGAACAGCAACATATTATTTGAGTACATATGTTGGATGCGAAATAGCATTTGCGCAAAGTCTCGAAGCTCTTTCGAGCAACATGATGGAAGTAACGCCAACTGTAATATTAACAGTTCCTCGATTGCTCGAACGCATTGAAGAACGTGTTCGCAAAACCACAGCAACAGCAGGTGGAATTAAATTAAAGATATTTAACTGGGCAATAAAAGTTGGAGAGAAACGCAGAATAAACAGAGAAGAAAATCGGTCAAACAATCCTTTTCTTTCATTACAAATTGCCATTGCAGATAAATTGGTTTTCTCAACGATCAGGCAAAAACTTGGTGGTAAAATCGGAATTATTATTTCGGGTGGAGGAGCATTACCTCAGCATGTAGGCGAGTTTTTTGGAAACATCGGAGTACTGGTTTGTGAAGGTTACGGACTAACAGAAACATCTCCACTTGTAAGTGTAAACGAATGGCATCGCCAGGTTTATGGTACCGTTGGCCGAATTTGCAAAGGATGTACGGTTGCTTTACAAAATCCTGAAACGAAAGAAATTCATACCATTCAATCCTTCGATACATTTGATCCAAAATTTGAATCGGGTGAAGGAGAAATTTTAGTAAAAGGCCCGAATGTGATGAAAGGCTATTGGAATTTACCAGAACAAACAGCTCAGGCAATTGACGGAGATGGTTGGTTTCATAGTGGTGATGTAGGCAAGTTTTATAAAGGTTATTTAAAAATTACCGATCGTATAAAAAACATCATCGTTAATTCGTTTGGAAAAAATGTTTACCCAACACCTATTGAAAATACGTATTTAAAATCGCCAAAAATTGAGCAGATATTTTTGATAGGCGACAATCAGGAATATTTAACTGCCATTATTATTCCTTCAAAAGAAGAGATGAAAGATGTGTTTGGATTAAAAGAATCATATTTTAAAGAAAGCGATAATTTTATTAACGATAAAAAAATTCATCAATGGATTGAAGAAGACATGAAAAATTATGGAAAGGAATTGGGTAAATTTGAACGTGTGAAATCTTTTATTTTGAAGAGAAGACCGTTTTCAATAGAGGAGGGAGAAATAACCATTACACAAAAAGCAAAACGTAAATTCATTGTCGAAAAATACCACATGGAGATTAAAGATATGTATGTAAATATTGTTGAGTAATGAGGGGTTATTTGCGTGTTTTATTGGGCTTGTTGTTTTGTTCAACAAATATGATTGCACAAAATGGACCTTCTAAATATTACGATATTCAAGAGAATTTTTTAAAACGAACTTTTATGGGTGTAAACGCTGGTGCAGCTATTCCCTTTGCAGAGTTTGCTTCAAAAGATTTTTATAGAGCAACATCTGGTTATGCAAAAACAGGCTACAATTTGAATGTAACTTTTAGATATGCTTTTACTGATTACATTGGAATAACTACAAAATATTTTTATTCAGAAAATCAGTTTGACGAACAATCGTATGAAAATAGTACAAACAATTATTATACTCCACGAAATGGTAATACGTATAAATTTTCATCCGACCCTTGGACATTAAGAGGTTTTATGTTTATACCTACTTATATTTTAAAAGCACAAAAATTTAATATCGAACTTGGAGTTGGTGTAGGTATGGTTAATTCAACTTTACCTCAAAATCAAATGGTCGAAAAATATCCGAATGATAGTATCAGTATTTATTCGCAAAACACAACCAATTCTTCAAACTGGGCTTTTTCTGTTGAAGCGGCAATACGATATAAAGTTTATAAAAATGTTATTTTATCGTTACAAGGTGATGTGATTATTACAGATCAATCATATCAAGATATTTATACATACATCAACAATGCTTCAGGTTCGTTTTATATGTATCCTCCAAGTAATATTTTACAACCTTTTAGGCTTTCTCATATTACTGCGGGAATTGGATTTGAGTTTGATTAATGCCAATTATTCTTATAATGGAATTAAAGCAAAGCGATTTTTTTAACGATGTTTTTGAAGTGGTAAAATTAATTCCCAAAGGAAGGGTAACAAGTTATGGTGCAATTGCAAAATATCTTGGCACAGCCCGCAGTTCTCGAATGGTTGGTTATGCCATGAACGCTTCACATTTCGCTGACCAAAAAATTCCTGCACACCGAGTAGTTAATAGAAATGGATTACTAACAGGAAAACATCATTTTGCAACAGAAACACGAATGCAAGAATTGTTGGAAAAAGAAGGAATTATAGTTTCGAATAATCAGATTCAGAATTTTGAAAAACATTTCTGGGACCCTCAAACTGAACTTGCTCTTTAATAATTATCTTAATAACGTAACAGTTCCGTGCAGTGATTTCTTTTCGCCATTATGCCTTGTTACTGTTACAATATAAACATAAACACTTTCGGCACTTGGGTTATTATTTGTAGTTCCATCCCAATGCTTTGTCGAGTCTAATGATTCAAACATTTGTCCTCCCCAACAGTTGTAAATATTAATTTGATAGCTGGCAAATCCTTTTGATACAATTACAAATTTATCATTCAGTGAATCATCATTTGGTGTAAATACATTAGGTACAAATAAATATTCTTCAGCAGAAATTTCTATTTCCATCATCGCAGTATCAAGGCATCCTTCTGTAGTAGAAACAATTAATACAACAGGATATTTTTCTTCCTTAGTAAATATGTGTGAAGGGTTTTTATCAGATGAATTAAATCCATCACCAAATTGCCACAAATAATTATTTACAACAGTTCCAGTATAAGTAAAATTAACGTTTTCGTTGGTAAGCGGTAATAATGGTAAATAAGTAAATTTTGCTTTGGGTTTAGTTAATACACGAATTGTTTGTGTTGACGAATCTTTACATCCTAATGTATCTACAACATATTTCACAATAAAAATTCCGGCCGAATCAGGGTAAAATTTATTGTTTAGAATATGATTGCCTTGATAAATTCCATTTGAAGAAACGGTTGTAAAAGTTACGGGTAAATCACCTTGACATAAAACAGTATCACTGGGTGTAAAATTAGCACTGGGTGCTTGATTTACGTTTACTGTTTTCGTTACTGAATCTTTGCATTTTGAATTAGAAACAACATACGAAATGAAATATGTACCAGTTGTTGTAGGTGTAAATTTATTGTTCGAAAAAGATGCACCATAAAAAATACCCCCTGTTTGAGTCGTTGAAATTGTGACTGATTGATTACCCAAACAAATAATGCTGTCGCTAAGCGAAAAAGATGCATCGGGTTTTGAAATAACGGTTATGTTTTTTACAATACTATCTTTACAGCCATTGTTTGTAATAATATGTTTAACAGAATATATGCCAGGAGTATTCGGGGTAACAAATGTGTTTCCGGTTACATATAAGCCCGAAAAAACACCACCTGTTTGAACAGGGTTTAAATTAATCGTACCCGAATTAATACATACAAAAGTATCTGTTGGCAAAAATGATGCATTTGGTTTAGGCGTAAATCTTACTCGAACAGAATCTCTAACAATGGCACAACTGGTCGTTTTAGAAATCACAAACCAAATCAATGAAGTGTCATTTATTGAAGGTGTGTAAACAGGAGAAAAAGTGTTTGTTTGATTAAATGTGCCTTTACCATTTGTCGTCCAAACTACAGGTAAACCTGTACCCATTGAATTGATTGTTAAGGTGTTTTTATTACAACGCACAGTATCAGTAAATGCAGTTATTCGAACACTGTCTGTTGTAGGATTCACATTAAAAATTACAGAATCAATAGCGTTTCCACAACTGATAAAAGCTTTGAGATATAATGTGCAGCTACCTGAAAAATTACTGCTAATTTTAAAAGTC
>CANKGI010000110.1 GCA_947481365.1 Bacteroidota bacterium
AGCCACCACGACCATTGCGTTGGGCCATTTAAACTTAAATCGTAATAATTAAGCTGATCGGTAAATCCTACAGTTCGTCTGTCGCTAAAGAAACTTGCAGTAGGTTTTACACTCGGAAAATCAACATAAATTTTTTTCTCAATACTATCGGCCCCATAATTATTAACTACTTTCAACTTTACTTTATAATATCCTCTGTTTTGAAATGTCCATCTGAAATTGGTGCTGGTAGTATCGATGTAACACATGCCAGGCCATTGTGGAGTGCATTTACGAACAGCAGCATAAGGTGTGTAAGTTCCGTTTGCAGTAGGACAATATCCAGTTACATCCCAATATGCATGAAGCGAATTGTTACTGATATTGGTAAAAATATTAGGACTATTAATCCAAACCGTATCGGTTAAAATATTGTATACAAAACCAGCTATTGGTGGAATACCAGGACCTGCAGGTGCTGCTAATTGATAAGTGATTGAGCCACAAAATTGACGATTTGCTATCCATCCTGTGTTCATTACACCTCCAAACCCAACATTCGGATCATTAATGATAGTAGCTTTGGGGTCAGAAATTTGTGTGGGTGTAACAGTACCTGTTAAATATTGTAAACTACCTCCTGAGGTAACACAAAAACCGTAAGTTTGTCCAGCAGGAATTGTAATATTTAATGTAAGTGGGATTGGTGTTGGAGTAGGTAAAGTTGAATTGGTTAAACTCGCTACAGTGCCAGCTAGTGTCCATGCTGGAGTTGCAACAGAAGGTGTTCCATTTATCGGAGAGGTAATATACCAAACCTGAACATTAGTAGATGCGGCAGAGAATGCGCAAGCAACCTGCGTTACCAAAATATCAGAGCTACCTGCTAATACATTAAATGTAATAGCACTAGATCCATTATTACTGGTATAAGGAGGCACAGTTGTCAGTGTATACGACTGAGCATTTAATTGGATAGAAAATAAAGCGATTACAATACTGAGAATGATAGGCTTTAGAGATGTAAGTAATTTTTTTTTCATTGGATGAAATAGTATAAGTTTTGTTTATTTTGTATATTATTAGGAGACAAATTTATAAAAAGAAATCCTTAAATTTTTCTTTAAAAATGAATGCTTATAAAATGATTTCGTTAAATAGAGAAATCAAACTAGAAATATGAAATAAAAAAAATTGACAAAAGTTAAAAAACAATATATATTCGCAACCTCAAAAAAGTAACATATGGCTTTCACTAGATACAAAAGAAAAGATAGAAAAAATAAAACTGTTTCGCATCAACGCAATCAGATAATTAAGCTAAATACAAAGCTAAACAACGTTAAATCTCCTAATGCTGGGAAAATAGTTGTGATAGAAGATTAATCTATTTTATAAATAGACATTAATAAGAAAAGCCCGAATATTCGGGCTTTTTTATTGGATAGTTGTTTACTTTATTTCTTTATAAGTGCTTTAATTTTCTCTTCAAGCATAAACTCATCTCCTTCAATATAACCAGTATGAGTATAAACAATTTTACCTGTTTTGTCGAGTAAAACAGTGTAAGGGATAAGAGGAGCATTTAATGCACGTTTCAAATCTTCATTGACATCCAATAAACAATCAAACGACCATCCCTGACCATCAACAAAAGGCTTTACTTTAAGCAAATTCTTGGAGTTATCAGTACAAATAGCAACTAGTTCAACATTGTATTTTGTTTTCCAGTCTTCAAGCATATTATCATTAATATTGGTAAGTTCCTTTTTGCAAGGTGTACACCATGTAGCCCAAAAAGAGATAATGGTAATTTTTCCATTTTTAGAATAATCAGCAGTATTTTTATTTTTACCGTTAACATCTTTTAGGATGATTTCGGGCATCGTTTGGCTATTCTGAGCAATAGAAGTAATAGCAGTAGATAATAAAAATGCAAATAAAATGTTTCTCATAATCGGAGATTTGGTCAATCGAAATTATAAAATAAATACCAAATATTCATACATCAGTTTCAAAGTTGTTAATAATATCTCATCAGCCATTGATGAACAATCTAATATATTTGTTAGACAAAAATCAAATACAAGCTACTAATAACACATGAAAATAGGCATTTTTTTTGGAGGAAATTCACGCGAAAGAGAAGTATCGTTTGCAGGAGGAAGAACTGTTTACGATAATTTAGATAAATCATTATTTGAACCCATCCCAATATTTGTTGATAGTTTTAATAATTTCATATTACTCGACTGGAAGTATATTTATAAAGGAAGTATAAGAGATTTTTATCCTCCGATTGAAAACCAAATTGATGCAGTATCAAACATTCAGGTTTATGCCGAAAGTGTTGAAAACGCTTATAAAGACAATGGTATCAAATTAGCTTCGGGTTTAGGTAAAATTTTACCCATAGATGAAATAAAAAACCATGTCGATTTTGCTTTTTTATCTCTTCATGGGTCATTTGGCGAAGATGGAACACTACAGGGATTGTTAGAATGGCAGGGAATTCCTTACAGCGGAAGTGGTATTCTACCATCGGCAATTGGTATGCACAAAAAAGTGCAAAAAGAAATGATGAAACATGCCGATTTTTTGTCACCTAAATGGTTGTCGGTTTCAAAAAATGAATGGCTTAACAACGACAGAAAGAAGATACTTTCACAAATTACAAAAAATGTTTCGATGCCATTCGTTGTAAAACCAGCAAATCAAGGCTCATCGGTTGGCGTAAGTGTTGTTGATTCGGATGATTTTATGAATTTTGAAGAGGCGATGAACAAGGCTTTTTTTATTCAAAAAATTCAAAAGAAGTATTGGGAATCGTTAAGCAAAGAAGATAAAATATTATTTATACAGAAACTGGCTGATGTTAAGGAAGGAATAGGTTTACCGGTAATTTTTGAACATAAAATTATTTATCGTCCCGATGAACTTTTAGAGTTGTTAAATAAAAAGCTGAAAATTCACAGTTTTGTTATACTCGAAAGTATTTTTAGCGAAACCGAAATACTGCTAGAGTCTTTTATTGAAGGGCGAGAGTTTTCATGTATCGTTTTACGTAAAGAAGATGGAACATCTGTAGCATTGCCTCCAACCGAAATTGTTAAGGGCAAAGAAGTATATGATTACCGTTCAAAATACCTTCCAGGGCTTTCAAGAAAAATTACACCAATCGATTTACCTGAAAAAAGTATTCAACAAATTAGAAAAGAATGTGTTCGATTATTCGATTTTTTTCACTTTAATGTGTATGCCAGAATTGACGGATTTATCAATAAAAAGGGGCAATTATTTTTGAATGATCCGAATACAACTTCGGGTATGATGCCATCATCTTTTTTCTTTCATCAAGCTGCTGAAATCGGTTTAAATCCATCACAATTTCTTACGTATATTATCAGAAACTCTATTGCCGAAAGGATTGCTACACTCACTGTTCATCATCGTTTTGAAAAACTATTGAATAAATTGGATGAAAAGCTTGCTAAAAATCAAACAAAAAAAGATACCAAGAAACGTGTAGCAGTTTTGATGGGAGGCTATTCTACCGAAAGACACATATCGGTTGAAAGTGGAAGAAATATTTATGAAAAATTAGCATCATCTTCCAAATACATTCCTTTCCCTGTTTTTGTAACAGGTGATAACGAAAATCATGAACTTTATTTATTGCCTGTAAATGTGATGTTAAAAGATAATGCAGATGACATTCGCGAGAAGGTTATGCATTTTAAAAGGGCCTCGATAATTGATAAAATAATTGCAGATAGCAAGGAAATTATTGATAAATATGTTGGGAAAGACAATCTGTTTACACCTAAAAAAATTACTTACCACGAACTATCAAAAATGGCCGATACGGTATTTATTGCTTTGCATGGTAGGCCGGGAGAAGATGGTCAGGTACAATCTGAATTAAATAAATACAAAATACCTTACAATGGCTCAGGAGTTGACAGTTCGAGAATAACAATTAATAAATTTGATACCAACGAAATACTTAGAAACCATGGTTTATTGGTAGCAGATCATATGTTGATTCACCAATCAGATTGGAAGAAAAACAAAACAGATATTATTAAACGATTTGAGAAAATAGGATATCCATTAATTGCAAAACCTGCAGATGACGGATGCAGTTCGGCAGTAAAAAAAATAAAAAAGAGAGAACAATTAATTCATTATGCTGAAGGCGTATTTAGATCATCAAATGCAATATCGAAAGAACTTGCACAAAAACTGGATTTAAAACCTAAGGAAGAATTTCCACAGAAAAAATATTTCCTGATTGAGAAATTTATCAATAAAGAAAATGCTGTTCATTTCTTAGAAATTACGGGCGGAATGCTTACTCATTATGAGAAAGGCAAACTGAAATATGAAATTTTTGAACCAAGCGAAACACTTGCCGAAAGTGATATTTTATCTTTGGAAGAGAAATTTTTAGCTGGGCAGGGACAGAATATTACACCTGCCAGATTTTCAAAAAACACTAAACTTCAAAAAGAAATTAGCGAACAAGTAAAGTTGAAATTGAAGGAAGCTGCCAAAATTCTTAAAGTTGAAGGATATTGTAGGATTGATGCATTTGTTAGGATATTTAAAAACAACAAAGTAGAGGTAGTGTTTATTGAAGTGAATTCGTTGCCAGGAATGACACCTGCAACTTGTATTTTTCATCAATGTGCCATCAATAATTATAAACCTTTTGAATTTATTGATGGTATTCTTGAGTTTGGTGAAGAGCGGGTAAAAATCAATAAATAAAAATCTGCAATATTCTGTTTTGCGATTACTTACTAAATACTGATATTTGGCTGCTAAAGGATAAGCTGAAATGAATTTTATCAAAAGTTTCGGAGTGCATATTGTAACTATTGCTGTCGTAATTATTTTAATATTTACGACCACTTCGCTTATTCTAAATAGTTACACACGGCATGGCGAATCGCTTACTGTACCTGATATTAAAGGGATGAAGATTTCTGAAGCCATCAATCTTTTAACTGAAAAGAAGTTAAGATATGTCATTACAGATTCGGTGTATATTTCCGATAAACCTACACTAAGCGTTGTTGAACAAAATCCTGTTTCTCAATCAAAAGTTAAAGAAGGCCGAATTATTTATCTTACCATAAATGCCAATGAAGCGCCAACAATTCTAATGCCTCAGCTTATTGATATTTCTATGCGTCAGGCTTCAACAATATTGCTTAGCGCAGGATTAAAAGCAGGGAAGATTATTTATAAACCCGACATTGCTCAAAATGTGGTGCTCGATATGGTTTATAAAGGTCGCTCTATTAAAGCAGGTACCAAGATTACCAAAGGCGCAACAATTGATTTAATTTTAGGTGACGGATTAGATGGCTCGGATGTTCCGCTTCCTGATTTGAAAGGTTTGACAATGGAAGAAGCAAGTAATTTAATCAGCAGTTCATCGTTAAACATGGGTTCTGTTTTTTATCAAGGTGTTATTAAAGATACAGCATCGGCAAAGGTTGTTAAACAAATACCCGAATATACTGATGGGAAAATGGTAAGAGGCGGACAAGCTGTTGATTTATTTATTAAACAAGAATGAGATTTTTATATACAATTTTTTTTCTTTCAGTTTTCGCCATTCACCTATTTGCTCAAAAATCGGGTGAAACAAAAATGCCATTATATGGAAATTTTGAACTCAGTAAACATGCAGCTGAGCTTGAACAAAATCAAGTACATCTTACCCCAAAAATTAGTTTTGGTAAACAAGGTATAGCCGATAGTACTTTTCCATTTATCGACCATTTTACCAACACAGGTCCTCTGTCGCAATTAATTTGGGCTGATCAGTTTGTTACTAAAACAGGGCAATCAGCAACATTTGATGCACTCGATGCTTTAGGAATTGTTTATGCAGGAGGAGGTTTTGCAAAAGCCGATATGTTAACTTCTAAAACAATTCGACTGGGTGCTTTCGTAAATAATCTGTACATCAATTTTACATTTAGTACAGGTAACACATGGAGTTCGGGTGATTCGTTGGTGTTGCAAATATTAACTTCATCAGGAACATGGAATTCACTTTGGGTGTCAACAAATACAACAGCTGTTCGTCAAAATATTACATTACCTATTGATGCATCGCTTCTTGATTTTAATAATGTTGCAATACGTTTTGTCAATTACACAACTTTGTTGGTTTCAAATACCGAAGATTATATTTTACATGATGTTGTGTTTGCCCATAAAATAGATTTGCCTTTGTATGAAAATATTTTAACGTTTTCGAAAGATACTTTTCCTTCAAAAATATTTTGGTCGTGTGCCAAAACAGCTATGAAGCCAGGACCTTCACTAGGTGTAAGTTGGGCCAATGTTGCTGTTTTCGACTCGTATGATGAAAATAGAACTGTATACAACAATGCAAATGGAGCAAATGGTTTTGCCGATACACTCGAATCACATTTTGTTGACTTAACACAATTTGATATTTCCGATTCGGTTTTTCTGAGATTTTATTATAGGGCTATGCCAAACTCAAAATCTGCCGATTCTCTTTATCTCGAAATGAAAAATAATGTAGGCGTTTGGATTCGCTATGCTGCATTTGAAGGCACACCTTTCAATAACTTAAAAACATTTATTACACCAATTAATTTTGGCAAACTACGCAGCAGTTCATTTCAATTTAGATTAATCAACAAATCGACTTTTCTTGCTTCAGATACTTTGAAATGGATAGCAACAGGATTTCATATTGGTAAAAAATTAACACTTCCATTTGTTGATGATTTTTCGGCAACTACCTTTTATCCGAATCAAAATTTATGGAAAGATAAATCGGTATATATCAATAATCATTTTCCGTTACACCCTCCTAGTTTTAATGTTGCAACTTTTGATGGACTTGATAGCAGAGGTAATTTTTACGGTTACGGACGTGGTTATTGTGATTCGCTAACCTCTAGGCCAATAAACCTTTCAGGCTTTTTACCATCCGATTCAATTTACTTGAGTTTTTATATCGAGCCCATTGGAAACGGAGATGCCTTGGCAAATGTTACAAAAGATTCACTCATTGTTGAAATGAGAAATGCTGAATATGATCAATCAAGTTTTATAAACAAATGGGGCGTTGTTGCATCAAATTATCCATCAAATAAATTCTCTCAAATATTTATTAAAGTTGATAGTGCTTTTTTGCATGATGATTTTCAATTCAGATTTAAAAACGTTGGAAGCAAATCAGGAAACTTAGATCATTGGCATGTTGATTATGTAAGATTAGATAAAGGAAGAAGTGCACAAGATTCGTCTTACAATGATTATGCAGTTTCTGCAGGTTCAACAAGTTTAATTAAAACATATTCGTCAATGCCTTGGAAACATTTTATTTCTTCGCAATTTCAAGCCGATACACAAATATTTAGTTTAAGATATAATGGAGTTTCAAATCATGCAGTAGGCTACAGTAAAAAAATATATGATCCAATTAATACAAATTATATCGATTCATCAGGTAATGCTGTTGCCAATTTTTTAGGAGGTACTGAAAGATTAATTCAGATAAAATCATCAACATTAAGTCTTACCAATCCCGGAGTTGATCAATATTCAATGTCTTTTCGAACAAAGGCTTCTCTAGAATTTTCAAATGTATTTGTCGACAATATTTCATCAAACGATACTTTTACTACTACCACAAATTTTAGCAATTATTTTGCATACGATGATGGAAGTGCCGAAGCGGGTTATGGTGTTAAAAATGTATCAGGTTCGGTAGCTTTAGGTTTTACTTTATCACAAGCAGATACTTTTTATGGTATTCAAGTTTTCTTTAATCAATCGGCAACTGATGTAACCGGACGACCTTTTAATTTTATGTTGTGGAAGCAAGTTGGTACGGGTGCTTCACACGATGGAGAATTGGTTATTTACCGTTTACCACAATTAACTGGACCAATTTATACAAACAAGATAAACGGATTTGCTTATATCATGTTTCCTCCAATACCTATGTCGGGTAAATTTTATATCGGATGGGAACAAACAGCAGCTTTTGAACTCAATGTTGGACTAGATCAAAATTACACGATAAACGGACAGCCTGGTGTTAACCCTGAAATGTATTTTAAAACTTCCGACCTTCCGATGTGGCAGCAAACATCACTTACAGGAGCTTTAATGATGCGACCAATAATGGGTAAGTGGATTGATCCTCCGCTGGCTGTTAAAGAAAATAAACATCAATTATCAGATATTAGTATTTACCCGAATCCTGCCAACAATATCATTCACATCAATGCCGATCCAACAATGAAATTAAAAGTTGAACTTTTTGATTTAACAGGTAGAATGATATTGCAACAGCAAAATGATGTTTCGGAAATTGTGTTGCCACAAATGAGCAACGGAATGTACGTGGTAAAAATTCAGGATATGGATTCAGGAAGTGTAACAGTAAAAAAAGTATTCATCAATCAGTAAAATATGATGCAAGATATTACCTGCCTTGAGTTAAAAGAACGAATAGATAAAAACGAAAAACTGAACATCATTGATGTACGTGAACCATACGAATATGATGCGTTTAATATAGGGGCAAAATTAATTCCACTTGGAACATTACCCATGTCGTTGCATGAACTTGAATCATTAAAAAATGAAGAAATAATTGTTCATTGTCGCTCGGGTGCAAGAAGTGCAAATGCCAAACTTTTCTTAATGAACAATGGTTTTACCAATGTTCGAAATTTGCTAGGTGGTATGTTGGAATGGCAATCAAGGTTTGAATAATCAGCTTTCATTATGAAAAACAGCATACTACTTTTTGCAACATTTGCTGCAATTTTTGTTGTGCTTTTTTTTAATTTATTCTGCAATAACTCATCTTCAAAAAATACTTCCGAAACATATTTAAATCACGATTCAACTGTAAAATATGTTGGCATGGAAACGTGTCGTTCATGTCATACAAGTATTTATAATTCTTTTATCCAAACAGGCATGGGGCAATCTTTTAATGTTGCTTCCAAACAAAAATCTGCTGCTGATTTTTCGAAAAAACATGTTGTGTACGATCAGTTTTCTGATATGTATTATCATCCATTTTTTAATGGCGATTCGATGTATATCAAAGAATTTAGGTTGGAAGGAAAAGATACTGTTTATGAGCGTACCGAACGAGTTGATTTTATTGTTGGTTCGGGGCAACACACCAATTCACACATGATGAATGTGAATGGATATTTGTATCAACTACCTCTCACTTGGTATGCACAAAAAAAACAATGGGATTTACCTCCGGGTTTCGAAAATGGAAAGAATGTTCACTTCAACCGTGCTATAGGTTTTGAGTGCATGAGTTGCCACAATGCTTTGCCAAATTATGTTTCAAATTCGTTGAATAAATTTACAACGGTGCCACGTGGAATAGATTGTGAGCGTTGCCACGGGCCAGGGGAGTTGCATGTGAAAGAAAAATTGAGTGGAAAAATTATTGACACAGCAACGCAAATAGATTACACCATTGTTAATCCTAAAAAACTATCGTGGGAGTTGCAAATTGATGTTTGTCAGCGTTGCCATTTGCAGGGAAATGCAGTTTTAAAAAATGGGAAAACATTTTCTGATTTTAAACCGGGCATGCAACTTTCAAATTTTATTGATGTGTACATGCCTAAATACAAAGGTCGTGAGGATGAGTTTATCATGGCATCGCATGCGCAACGTTTGCAAATGAGTAAGTGTTTTATTGAAAGTTCAAAATCGAAAACTGAAAATAAACGATCACTCACTTGTATTACTTGTCATAATCCTCATGTGAGTGTGAAGGTAACTGGTAAACAAATTTTTAATGATGCCTGTATCAAATGTCATAACGATAAAAATGTGTGTAAAGAAAAACTTGCTGTACGAAATTTAAAAAGCAATGATTGTGTTTCTTGCCATATGCAAAAGTCGGGAACGATTGATATACCTCACGTAACGGTTACCGATCATAAAATAAAAATTCCTGTAACACAGAAAACAATAAACG
>CANKGI010000111.1 GCA_947481365.1 Bacteroidota bacterium
TGTCTGATGTTTTCTTTTCATCGATGGAATGTGATAATGAAGGAAACATATTTTGTTTGATTGATTTTCCAAAAACCCCAAATAAAAATCGTTCATCAGATCCTCGTAATTTTAATTTATACAGTTATTATTCCACAACTGATAAAATTACCGAATACGAAATTGGAAAAGATTCGGTTTTTATCAATGAGCTGGGATTGACTGTAAATAATTTTAACAAAAGTGTGTGCGTTACCGGCTTCTATTCGTATAAACAAGACAATCGTGTTGCGGGCGAATTTTATTATCGTTTTGATATTGCTTCGAACCTACTTAAGGTTAAAAGTTTTGAAGACCTTTCGAAAAATTTTGTGTCTAAAATTGCTGCAAATATGCAAAACGAAAGCAGTCCTGCTTTGTCTGATTTATTTATCCGAAAAATTATTCCACGTAGTGATGGCGGATGTTTAACCATTGCCGAAAAATATTATGAAACCAAACAGTCTTATACTTATTACGTAAACGGATTTCCACAAACGAATTATCGCATCGTTTATAATTTTGATGAGATTGTTTTAATTTCAAAAAATGCCGATGGCACAACTCAGTTTAAAGATTACATCAAAAAAAATCAGTCATCTATGAGTGATGCCGGATATTATTTATCATTTGTAACCGTAACGGGAAATGATAAAATTGGTTTGGTTTATAACAGTGATGCCAACAATGAAGGCGATGTCATGATTTCAACAATTAGCAATAAAGGTGTTGCCGACACAAAGGTTTTGCTTAAAGCGCTAAGCTATTTTGTTCAGGTTATTCCGGGCGAAACAAAACAGGTTTCATCAAACTCATCACTCATTTGTACGCTTAAGGACAAGCGATTTTCGATTATGCGTTTAACTTTTTAATTTATATACGTGCTCAGGTTTTTTAGAGAAAATTCAGTTCTTCCGGTAATCCTCTCATTAATTATATGTTTGGTTTTAAAATTGCCGTCTATACTTCAGGTTCATCATGAAGAGTACATACAAACAGCTCCGCTTTCGCGTATTTTTTTTCATTATTTCGGCAATATCAATAACCATGTTTTAATTGGAAAAATAATCAGCGCATCGATTGTTTTTTTGCAGGCTTGGCTGTTAAATTATATTGTTTCGCAACATTCTATTTTATACAAAGACACTTTTTTGCCGGGTTTGTTTTTTATCCTGCTCAACAGCTTTTATGTTGAGCAAAGTGAATTAACACCTCAGTTAATTTCGAACACTTTTTTGATATTGCTTTTTCAACGTTTGTGTTTTTTATACGAATCGAAAAACCCTTTGCTTATTGTGTTTGACGCAGGAATGTATCTAGGGCTCGGTATTCTTTTTAATTACGATTTATCGATATTTCTTCCGTTCATTCTTATCAGTGTTGTTATTTTTACATCGTTCAATATTCGCTATTTGATGATTTCTGTTTTGGGCATTATTGTACCGCTTTATTTTACGGCAATTGCTTTTTACATGAACGATAATTTGAATGAACTTATCTATTACGTGAAACAAAGTTTCGAAAAACAATTGCTCAAAACGTTTAACACATCGTTCACGGTTTTTATTCCGTGGATTTTTTTATTCCCCATTTTATTGATATCGGGATTTGAGTTGCAACAACACTTTTTTCGCAACAAAGTTAAAACCCGAAGAATTATTCAAAGCGTAGGATTAATGATGCTTTTCGGGATATTCAGTTTGTTTATTGATAACACGAATTTTATATACGCTATTTGTTATTTAAGCGTTCCGATGAGCATTGTGGTGGCGTATTATTTTATCAGCGAAAAGCGATTTTTACTGAAAGAATTATTTGTAATCGGACTTATTGTATTGAGTTTTTATTATCAGTGGAAATAAGCAACGCTGCTATTCTTTCAACAACATCTGTTCTTACTTCGTGCCCGCCATCAAATTCTATAATGTTTGCATTTAAACTCTTCATCATTTCGTAAACTTTAAGATGTTCATCAAGTGAAATGAGCGGATCGTTTTTTCCGGTTACATAAGTCATGGGTGTGTTTCTTATTTTTTTCGAAAACGGATTGTAAAGTTCAGTTCCCATTTCTCCGGCATAATCAACAAAATGATCGACCCTGTTTTGTGTTGCATGCAGCCATCGTGACGCTGTTGCCACGCCTTGTGAAAATCCCAGTAAATATATTTTAGCTTTTGATTGATGAAGATTTAAATGCTGATATAAATTATCGAGGTATAAAATATAATCTTGAATTTCGTTCAATCTGTCTTCACTTGTCATCCAAGTTGAAACAACTCTTCGTGGTGCTTTTCCGGTATAAAAACGATTCAACCCTTCGGGAGCAACAATAAAATTTTTGCCATTATCGAGCACTTCAAAAGTTTTGATAAAATCGGCTGCAAGTTGTGCGTATCCATGTAAAACAATCCAAACATTTTCCGTTGAATCGTTCAAATTTCCGATGGTAAAATATCTTGCTGTGCGAGAAGTTTGAAGGTGGTGTTCTTTCATTTTTGCAGAATTAATCGTTCTTACAAAAACAATTCTTTTCCGAATAAAATATTTTTCACTCCGATAATTTCATCTATCTCATCCCAGAAAATGTGATAGCCGTTACTTTTATAATTTGTTCGTTGTTTGTTGTTTGCTTTTAATAATTTTTTACTCCAGTTTAATGGAATAAAAACAACACGCTCATCATCTAAAACAAAAACAATTTCGTCTCTAATAAAAGCCACATTTTTTATCTTGGGCAATTCATCAAATGATAAATTCTTCACCCATTCATGATTTTTTTCTGACTTGTTATTTTTTGAAATTTTTACAATACTCATTGAATTGTTCTGTTAAAAAATCATAATTATCGTTTACTATTTTTTCAATTTTGATTAACTCATTTTTCTTAAAACCTGAACTGTTAACCAAAAATCCTTTTTTGTTTTTAAGCCAATACTTGCAAATTTTGTTTGAATCATCGCCTACATGAATATGCGGAGGTTCGCTGCAATCATAGCTTACAAAGTAAAATCTGAATCCTAGTTTATAAAAAAGCGTTGGCTCAATCCAAATTTAATGAAAAAAGAAACTAGTTTAAAACTATTTTAAGAAGGCAATCCTTCTTTCAGTCTTTCAGCGTTTTCGGCAATCTGAAGTTTATCAATAAAATCCTGAATTTCTCCGGTCATTACTTCGGGTAAATTATAAACGGTGTAACCAATACGGTGATCGGTAACCCTGCCTTGAGGATAATTATATGTACGAATTTTTGCCGAGCGATCACCCGTTGCAACCATTGTTTTACGCTTGCTTGCAATGGCAGCATTGTGTTTTAGCAACTCCATTTCGTACAATTTTGTACGCAACATTTGCATGGCGCGTTCGCGGTTTTTGTTTTGTGTACGTTCAATTTGGCAAACCACAACAATACCTGAAGGCTTATGTGTGAGCTGAACCTTACTTTCAATTTTATTTACATTTTGTCCGCCAGCACCACCCGAACGTGATGTTTGCATATCAATATCAGCAGGATTAATGACCACATCCACTTCTTCGGCTTCAGGCAACACCACAACCGATGCAGCTGATGTATGCACACGACCTTGCGTTTCGGTATCGGGCACACGCTGCACACGATGCACACCGCTTTCGTATTTTAAAATACCGTAAACATCTTCACCCGAAACTTCAATAATAACTTCTTTATAACCACCCGCTGATCCTTCGGTATAATCAATCAATTCGGTCTTCCATCCTCGCTTTTCGCAGAAATACATATACATGCGATACAGATCTCCGGCAAAAATACTTGCTTCGTCACCACCTGTGCCTCCACGTATTTCGAGTATAGCATTCTTGCTATCTTCAGGATCTTTCGGAATGAGAAGCAAACGAATTTCTTCTTCCATCGGCACAATTTTAGGATCCAGTTCTTCGAGTTCGGCTTTAGCCATATCGCGTAATTCGGAATCTTTTTCGTTGCTCAACACTTCTTTGCAGGTATCAATATTGCCGAGTAAATTTTTGTACTCGTAATATTTCTCTACAATTTTCTGAAGATTTTTATACTCACGGTTCATTTGTGTGAAACGCGTCATATCACTCAACACATCGGGTTGCGAAAGCATTTGTTCTACCTGATCGCTGCGATTTTTTATCTGTTCTAATTTATCTAATAACATAATTTGAGGCTGCGAAGATAAGAAAGTAAGTGTTGTTTTTTACCTCGATTTAATGCTATCAGAAATCGCCTCGTTTAATACGAATAAATATCAACCGAATTGGGTTTAAGTAAAAACAAGCGTTCGTTTTCGATGCTGATATCTTTTACTCTTGATGTGTCGGGAAGTTGAAATATTTTTTCTGTAAATGTTTTGGTGTTGTATTGAAATAATTTCCCATCGCGGTTATATAAAACTTCGTCATTAATCATTTTAAACTCAACACAACCTTTAATCGGAATTGTTTTCATGTAACTGCCAAAAACATTAAATACGAGAATTCCGTTTGATGAATCGTTTACAAAAACACGGTCGTTGTTGTCGTAAATAAATGTTGGCGAAATATTTCCGCTTACATATTGTTTTACATTTCCACTTTGTTGCAAAAGTTCTCCGGTTTTACTCAATTTCTTTAGTTGCAAATCGGCATTGTCGAACAGCCAAATGCCATTATCAAAGGCACGTGCAACTGCAGATGCCTGCGATATTGAATAATCATTCAACAATATTTCGCCACGGTAAGCCAGGTTGTTGTCGAGAAATAATATTTCGTTTTGTTCTTTATAAAACACATACACTTCGAGCGGATTTGTGGCATCAATGTGATTGATGTTTCCAAGGTATTTATAATTTAACGTGCACAACAATTCGCCATTCGCGTTGTATTTATAAAGCTGATTAGTTTTGGTTACCACATATAAATTTCCGAGCCTGTCGGTTTGAATATCTTTTGCATCGATGGTGATGCTTTTTAGAAGTTGGAAGTTTGTTGTTTGATGTTTGACGTTTTGAGTTTGAAATGATGAAAGCGAAAAGAAAAAAAGAATAAGAATTGACAGCTTTCCATTTAACATTAAACATTTAGCATTTAACATTTTTCGAAACTTATTCATACTTTTTTAGTTCAAGTTTTTCGCCATCAAAAACAGCATACGAAAATTGTTTTATCCAATCGCCAAGGTTAATCACATGCGAATTTTTTACTTCAACATCCATAGCCAAATGCCGGTGTCCAAAAATAAAATAATCAACATGCTCAAGTTCTAAATATTCTTTTGCAAAAATCACATGATACTCTTTATCGCCATAATAATTTGCGTTTCCTTCATATGTTTTTTCGCGGCTGCGTTTTGAAAACCAATAGGAGATAGATAGACCAACACTGGGATGAAAAAAGGCAAACAATCGCTGGAAAAAATAATTGCGGTAAAAGGCTAAAAGGAATTTAAAAAACGTTTGTCCCGGACCAATTCCATCACCATGCGCGATGTAAAATTTCTTTCCGTTAATTTCTGTTTTAATTGCTTTAGCGTGCACCTTACAACCAATTTCATTTTCGAGATAACCAAATTGCCAAAGGTCGTGGTTGCCATGAAAAACATGAATGTTAATTCCTGAATCGCTTAGCTCAGCAAGCTTACCAAGCAATCGCACAAAGCCTTTAGGGACAACCAAATTAAACTCAAACCAAAAATCAAACAAATCGCCAACAAGGTAAATTTCGGATGCATCGTGCTTAATCGAATCGAGCCAATGCACAATTTTTTTCTCCCGCTCGATGCTCGATTTGTGATCGGGAATTCCGAGATGAAAATCGGAAGCGAAATATATTTTTTTGTTTGTATTCAATTTCTAATTTTTTATTAGTTCCGATATTTTATTTACAAAATTATCAGCACCTTTCTCTCCTGTGTCAAAACCATGTTCTGCTTTGATAATTTTTCCTTCTTTATCCAAAATATACATCGTAGGATAAGCAGAAACTTTATAGACCGAACGCGCTAACTGATTATTACATTTAATAATTTTGTAATTGATTTTATTTTTCGAAATAAATTCCTTCAGTTTATCATCATTATCAAACGGGTTCATCCCGAGAACAATTAATTTATCTTTATATTTTTCTTGCAATTTAATGAGTGCCGGAACTGCTTTCTGACAAGGATAACAAGCAACATACCAATAATCCATCAACACATATTTCCCCTTAAACTGTGATAAACTTACACTGTCTTTTGTTCCATAAACCTGAAATTTCCAATCGGGTGCAAGCATACTGCTATCAAGCAATTTTGGCATTACATATCGTTCTTCATAATTAATTGTATCAAATTTCTTTTCGTTAAAATGATTCAAATAATAGGTAGCCGAATCATCGTTAATGCTTAAGTTGGTTATTGTAATATTTCTGAATTGATATTGATTTTGCGTTTTCATCCTAACCGTGTTTGTGAAAACGGTTGGAAGCAAATTTCTTTTATCTATACAAAAAATACTATTCCGATTATCCAAATCATCTTCATCATTTAGCTTAACATGAATTTTATA
Source organism: Bacteroidota bacterium (assembly GCA_947481365.1). Lineage (GTDB taxonomy): Bacteria > Bacteroidota > Bacteroidia > UKL13-3 > UKL13-3 > CAIUEQ01. The sequence goes on from CANKGI010000111.1 coordinate 6,546, forward strand.
AAATGAACCAGCGGTATCAACAAAATTATATTTATTTCCAGCTTCCGACAAAAACCCAAAAGGTTCTTGTTTCATAAAACTGACGTTAAATAATTCATGATGAATATTTCCTTCAAATGCTTGTTTAAAATAAATGGTGTCAATGGTAATTTTTGTTTCTGAATTACAAAAAACTTTATGATTTATAAATTGGAAGAACGTCCATTCTTTTTTATCAAAAACTTTTAACATCCTACCTAAAACACCCGACTGATTTGTATCTAACTTAACTAAATTAAGTCGCCCTGTTAAATGCGTTGTATCTTTATTATTAAAAAATTTGAAATAAACTTCAGCATCAAATGAAGCGCTTTTTACCTTTTCGCATTCCTGTTTTGATTTTAATAAAATATCCTTGGGTGTTAGATTTTGTGAGAAAGAAATATTTATAGTAAAAATAAAAAATAATACGAGTGTAGTTTTATTCATGTTTTGCATCATCAATTAAAAAAACAAACAATTCTTTTGGTCCATGTGCACCAATCACCAAAGTTTTTTCAATATCACTGGTTCTACTTGGTCCGCTTATAAACGAAATCATTGAAGGTAGATTTTTCCCATATCGGTTTTTCAATGCTTGCATACCATCTTTTAACTCCATCACCATTTGCGAAGAATAGGCAATAACAATTTGTACCGGAGGAAAAATGGTCATCGCTCTCGTGTTCTTTTTAGAGCTTACCAGAACGCTTCCTGTACGAGCTATAAGCGATTCGCAACTTGTAACCGAAGCTTGCACTTTTTCAATATTTCCTGTTCTGTCGGTAAATGTAATTCCCGAATCTTTCAATAAATTTTGTAAATCTTCTTCCCAGCAAAAAAGATGCTTCCACTTACGTTGTTCAATTAATATGATTAATTTATCGATGCAATCGAAACGGTTATTACAAAAAACAAATTGTCCTTTTAAGTCGATAAGATTTTTTGCAAACGTTTCCATCACCAGTTCTTCTTGTGGTGGCTGAGCGTATAGATTTGATTCCAAATCAATATTGGCAAACTTTGCCTTCTGTTTGAAGATCAAAGCCTGCCTCACTTTCTTTAATATTTTCTCTTTGGAAGTGGTCTGGTGTTCCACAGTGGCAATTTAGTATTTTTTTTATTTGATGTGATATAAAAAAAAGCCTGATTAAAAAATCAGGCTCTTCCGTTTTTAAAACAATTTATTTTGAGGAGGATCCACTTTAGGTTGAGCATTTTGCTCTTCCTTTTTCTCTGTATCCTCAGTTTGTGCTACTTCCTTTTTCTCTTCAATAATTTCATTCGCCTTAACTTCTCCTGATGCGGGTTTTTCTTCAATCGTTTCTAATATTTCTTCAACTTCATTTGCAGCTTTCTTATTTTCAATTTCTAAATCTTCTGCTGCTTTTTTAGCTGCACCATTTATTTTAGATAGTTCTTCTTCACGGCTGATATATGGACGCTTCCCAAGAATCAATTCCAAATCCTCTTTAAACACAACTTCTTTTTCAATTAGGCGTTCGGCAAGTTGGGTCAAAAGTTGTTTGTTTTCAGACAAAATTTTCTTGGCTCTCAAATATTGTGTTTCTATTAATTTAGAAACTTCTTCATCTATAGTTTGTGCTGTACGTTCGCTGTATGGTTTTGTAAATCCATATTCATTTGCTCCTTGAGAATCGTAATAACTGATATTACCAATCTTTTCATTTAAACCATAAATGGTAATCATTGCATACGCTTTTTTAGTAACGACTTCTAAATCACTTAATGCACCAGTTGAAATTTTTCCGAAAACAACTTCTTCTGCAGCACGACCACCTAGAGTAGCACAAATCTCATCTAATAATTGCTCAGTTGTTGTGATTTGGCGTTCGTTAGGAAGATACCAGGCAGAGCCTAAAGATTGTCCGCGTGGAACAATGGTTACTTTAATTAATGGATGAGCATGCTCAAGTAACCAACTTATTGTAGCGTGACCAGATTCATGGTAGGCAATAGATTTTTTCTCGTCTGCTGTGATGATTTTATTTTTCTTCTCCAACCCACCAACTATACGATCAATTGCATCAAGAAAATCCTGCATATCGACTTTCGTTTTATCTTTTCTTGCAGCAATTAATGCCGCTTCATTACACACATTTGCAATATCTGCTCCTGCAAATCCAACCGTTTGTACGGCAAGTTTAGCCGGACTTATTTCTTCATGTAATTTCAATGGTTTTAAATGCACTTTAAAAATCTCTTCACGACCGTTTAAATCCGGTTTATCAATTGAAATTTGTCTATCAAATCTTCCTGGGCGAAGCAAAGCTGAATCCAAAACATCAGGACGATTTGTTGCAGCCAAAATAATTACGCCAAGGTCGGTAGCAAAACCATCCATTTCGGTGAGCAATTGATTCAATGTGTTTTCACGCTCATCGTTTCCACCCTGAACCATGTTTCGTCCACGAGCACGGCCAACAGCATCAATCTCATCTATAAAAATAATACATGGTGCTTTTTCTTTTGCTTGTTTAAACAAATCACGAACACGCGATGCTCCAACTCCAACAAACATCTCCACAAAATCAGATCCCGATAATGAGAAAAACGGAACACCAGCTTCACCTGCAACAGCTTTTGCCAATAATGTTTTTCCTGTTCCGGGAGGGCCAACTAGTAATGCTCCTTTCGGAATCTTACCACCAAGAATAGTATATTTTTTAGGGTTCTTTAAAAAGTCGACAATCTCCATCACTTCAACTTTTGCTTCATCTAATCCTGCAACATCTTTAAAAGTGGTTTTAACTTGAGCTTCTTTGTCGAATAATTGTGCCTTCGATTTTCCGATATTAAAAATCTGGGCACCGCCTCCACCTCCGCCTCCACCCATTCTGCGCATAATAAACATCCAAACACCAACCAATAATAAAACCGGAAAAATCCATCCGAGAATATCGCCAAACACATTTCGCTGTGTTGTGTACTCAACCGAAGTTTTTACATTATCCGGAAATTCTTTTTCAGAATCACGCAAGTCATCAGCAAATTGTTTAACATCTCCAATTTCAAAATAATAATGCGGACCTGCATCCTCGCCAAATAATCCGCGATTTTTAAGGTCTTTGTATTTATCATTTTTTAACGCATCTTTCTTTAAGTATACTTCAGCACGGTCTTTATTTACTACAATAATTTTTTCGATATCATGCGTAGCAATCATGTCATTCTTTACATTGAACCAAGTGGTTTTCAAGGCTACATCATGCGGAATAATCTGTATAATTAAAAACACAACTGCAATAATTCCATAAATCCAATAGAAATTGAATTTAGGCATTTGCGGCATTTTGGGTTTTTTAGGGTTGCTATCTTTTTTGTTAGAACCTAAGTCACCAGGGTTATTTTCAGACATTTTATATTTTAATTTTTTAGTTGATTACTTTATAAAGCAAGAATACTTGCAAA
>CANKGI010000112.1 GCA_947481365.1 Bacteroidota bacterium
AATGCAACAAAAGGATTGTGTTTTTCTCGAACATTTTCCTTTAACAAAATGCTAATTAGAACCGGAACCAACGTAAGTGTAAATATTAACGCTCCTAGTAATGCAAAACCTAAAGTAAAAGCAAGAGGTGAAAACATTTTCCCTTCTACTTTTTGAAAAGCAAAAATTGGAACCAAAGCTGTGATGATGATTAACTTTGAAAAGAAAACGGCTTTACCCATTTCTGTTCCTGTTTCGCGCACCAAACCAAGTTTAGAAAGTTTATTAAACTTTTCCATTCCAACTTGTCGCGCTTTATGATCGAGTATTACAAATAACCCTTCAACCATCACAACCGCACCATCGATGATGATACCAAAATCTATCGCCCCCATCGACAATAAGTTTGCGGTCATTCCTTTGATACGCATACAAATAAATGCAAACAACAATGCCAAAGGAATAATGATCGAAACAATTACTGTTGAACGCCAATCGAGCATAAAAATAAAAACGATGACAGTTACTAAAAGTATTCCTTCGAGTAGATTATGAATTACCGTAGTTGTTGTAAAGTTGATGAGTTGACCACGATCATAAAACATACTAATTTTTACATCTTCGGGTAAAATATTTTCGTTTAAATCTTTAATTTTTTGATGAAGATTTTCTAATACTTCGCTAGGGTTTTCTCCTCTTCTCATCAACACAATTCCTTCAACAAGATTTTGCGTTGTATCTCTGCCAACATAACCTAGCAATGGCAATTTCGACTCATGTACTTCGGCTACATGTTTCACCAATATTGGTGTTCCACTTTCGTTATCAAGAATGATATTTTCAATTTCGCTAATATTATTGAGTAAGCCAATACCACGAACCACGTAAGCTTGATCATTTTTCTCAATGATATCTCCACCTACATTTATATTTGTTTTCGATACAGCATTAAAAACATCAAGTGCAGTTAAATCATATTGAGCAAGTTTGCTTGGATCGACCATAATTTCGAAGGTCTTAACCTCACCACCAAAACTGACAACATCAGCAACCCCACCAACACTTTTTATATTTCTATCAATGATCCAATCTTGAATTGTTTTTAGTTCTCTTACCGTTTTATTTTTACTTGATAATGTATAACGATAAATTTCACCGGTCGGACCACTGTTTGGTTGAATCTCTGGTTCGGCACCATCAGGTAAATTAATAGTTTGAAGTCGTTGAGCAACCTGCTGCCTTGCCATAAAATCTTCCACATCATCATCAAAAATTAATGTGATAACGCTAAGTCCGAATAGTGAAATGGAACGCAAACTTGTTTTTTTAGGAATAGCGTTCATTTCCACTTCAATTGGAATGGTAACAAACTTTTCTATCTCCTCAGCACTTCTACCTGGCCATTGTGTAATAATTTGTACGCGTGTATTAGTTACATCAGAAAATGCTTCAATGGGTGTATTGAGGTAACTATAAACACCAATAATTACAATGATGGCTGTAGCAAAAAATATAAAGAATTTATTCTTTAGAGAGAATGCTAAAATATTACTGATAACTTTATTCACTTGTTACTTTTCTTAGATTACGAATACTGAAATTAATTTTGATTCATCTGATTAAATACCAGTAACTGCAATTTTATTATCACTTTTTCGCCAGGCTTTAACCCTGATTTGATATAGGATTTATCTTTAAACTGACCAACGGGTTCAACCAAACGAGTTTCGATATTGCATTTATCATGATATACCATCACATAATTTTTATTCTGACTAAAAATGATGGCATTGCTATTTACACAAGGAAGTTGAACAATATCATTATAAAACAATGTAACACTGGTAAACATTTCAGGCTTCAAGGCATAATCTGCATTATGTAATTTTACACGAGCTTTTAAAGTTTTAGTAATCGGATCAACAACATTAAAAATCTTATCAACTGTGCCATGATATATTTTATCATAACTTAGTGTTTTAATATCAGCCTCATAACCAACTTTTACTTTATCAATATCTACTTCAAATAAATTTACCATTACCCAAACATCACTGATATCTGAAATGGTAAAAATATTATCACTGTTATCAGCACGAATATGAAAATCAGGGGTTATTCTTTTCTCTACTATATATCCTGTAATTGGAGCATGAATGGTATAAGTAGACAATCCTGAAATACTATAAATTTTCTGAACCTCTTTTAATTTATTCACTTCAGCTTGTGTCATTTGATATTCTTTTTGTGAAGAAATGTATTCACGTTCGGAAGTAAGCCCATCCTTATACATATCCTTTGTTGCATTCATATTTCTTTCTGACACAATCAATCTACTTTCTGCGGCTGAAAGTTGACTCTCGTATTCAGCAGCTTCTCCACTTGTAATTACTGCAAGCACATCTCCTTTTTTAACAAAATCTCCCAATTCAACTTTAACATCAGTAACTCGTCCGCTTGCTAAAGGAAATATTTTTTGTGTATGCTCCTGGTCAAATGAAACCTTACCTGTCATTTTCAATTCATGATTAACGATACACATTTTTACTGTATCAAAATCAATGCTTTTTAGCATCGAATCATTGAGACAATTATTAACAATATCTTCCTGTTTTGGAGCATGTGTGCACGATACCAAAAACAGAAGGAGTAAACTAAAAATTGAAATTGAATATTTTCTTATTTTTTTCATGATTTAAAATGTAATAAGACTTTTACCTAAGATATAATTAAGCTCATTAAAGGCATTTAGCCTGTTGTTTGAAAGTTGATTAAACTGTAATGAACTTGTTTTATATGTGTCGTAATAATCTAAAAATTCTATTAAGCTGATGTTTCGTTTGCGGTAATTATCTAGCATGCTTAGCATGATTTGTTCGAAATCTCCGTTAAAATCTTTATCAAATGTTTTATAAAGACGATCAGCAAGAATCACTTTTTTATAAGTGGTTTGCACATCGTTTTCTAACTGAATGGCATATTGCTGTTTTAACGTTTCGCTTTGTTTCAAACGTGCTTTTGACATTTGTATATTTCCTTGATTGCGATTGAATACGGGCAAATCCATTGAAACAGAAAGTGCATTATACTCTCTGGCAAAATTACCTTGCTTATCATACACATAACCCAAATGTAAATCGGGAATTGATAATGATTTTTGATATTTCAAATCGGCCTGAGATAATCGAACAGTCGATTCGGCAATTTTCATATCACTTCTATTTTGGTATGCAGTATCGATTAACTGAATCAATTTAAATTCATTCGGATCAACGATATCACTCTTTTTTATTTCGGCAATTGGAAATACAAAAACATCATTTTTAATACCTAAAAAAACTTTGATATTATTTTGCTCGTCATTCACTTTATTCTTAAAATCCAAACGCTCACTTTGTAAAGTAAAAATCAATGCTTTGATTCGCATCACTTCTTTTTTCGAGATGTTTCCTTTCTCCATCTGACGCTCGAGTGATGAAACAAGATTTTGAAGATTGTCTAGCTGTTCATTATAAACATTGATGGATTGTAAATAAAAGTAAGTGTTATAAAACGAAGAATGTAATTGAAATTTTAAAGTTCTGAGTAAATCGTAAAGCTGAAACTCGGCAAGCTCCTGATTTATTTTTTGATACCTGATTAACTTGTTTCTCTGACCAGCTATATGAATAAGTTGCTGGATATTGAATGCATTTTCTCCATCGTAACTTGCATCGAAATACTTTTTATTTACGGGATTATATAAAACTTGCTCGAAATAAACTGTAGGATTTGAAAACAATTTTGCCTGAATTACCGAGGCTTTAGCCATATCAATATCGTATTGTTTTGCAACAACAGATAAATTTTTCTCAAAAAATAGTTTTTCTGCTTCGTTGATATTCAGTCTCAACGTATCGTTTACTGTTGTTTGTGCAAACGATTTAACAACCACAAAAAACACCAATAAAAATCCGCTGAATCCTTTCATATTTGAGGGCTCGAAGTTCATTTAATTTTATTAAATAAACATTAAAACCCTATTTAAATCGGCTTAAAGTTGCTGAAAAACAATTTGAAAATTAACTATTTGGTAACACTTTAATTCGATTCTTATAAAACGATTGTTTTATCAGTTCAACATATTCTTAAACCTTACCCTATGCGGTTGTGTATCGCCTAAACGTTGTTTTTTATTTTCTTCGTATTCGCTGTAGTTTCCTTCAAAATAATACACTTGCGAGTTTCCTTCGAATGCCAAAATATGCGTTGCAATTCTATCAATAAACCACCTGTCATGGCTAATCACCACAACACAACCTGCAAAATTTTCAATGGCTTCTTCCAATGCACGTAATGTATTGATGTCGATATCATTTGTTGGCTCATCAAGCAATAAAACGTTTCCACCTTGTTTTAAAGCCATGGCAAGATGCACACGGTTTCTTTCACCACCTGATAAAACAGCAACTTTCTTACTTTGATCGTTTCCACTAAAATTAAATTTAGAAATGTATGCACGAGCATTCATTTGTTTATCGCCAACAATCATGGTTTCTGTTCCACCACTGATAACTTCAAAAACAGATTTTTCAGGAATTAAATCTTCATGACTCTGATCGACATAAGCGGGCTTAACTGTTTCACCAATTTTAAACTCGCCTGAGTCTGCTTTTTCAAGTCCCATCATCATGCGAAACAATGTAGTTTTACCAACACCATTCGGACCGATAATACCTACAATTCCTCCTTTTGGTAAAGAAAAATTTAAATTCTCGTATAACAATTTATTTCCAAATGCTTTACTTACATCTTTGGCCTCGATAACTACATCACCCAATCGTGGACCTGGAGGAATAAATAATTCAAGTTGTTGTTCTTTCTCTTTTTGTTCAACATTGAGCATTTTATCATATGCCTGCAAACGTGCTTTTTGCTTAGCATGACGACCTTTTGCTCCCATTCTTACCCATTCCAATTCGCGGTCTAACGTTTTTGCACGTTTACTTTCCTGCTTTTCTTCTTGTTTCAATCTCTCCGATTTTTGCTCGAGCCAACTGCTATAGTTTCCTTTCCACGGAATTCCCTCTCCTCTATCTAATTCAAGAATCCAACCTGCTACATTATCTAAGAAATACCTATCGTGAGTAACGGCAATAACAGTTCCTGGGAAGTTTTTTAAATATTGTTCTAACCAATCAACACTCTCTGCGTCTAAGTGATTTGTAGGTTCATCCAACAACAAAATATCAGGATTGCTTAATAATAAACGACACAAAGCAACTCGTCTTCGCTCACCACCCGACAAAATATTTACAGGTGTTTCGGGATCAGGACAACGCAATGCATCCATCGCAATTTCTAATTTATTATCGAGTTCCCATGCTTCATTATGCTCAAGCTTTTCCATTAAGTTGGCTTGTTTTTCGAGCAACTTGTTCATCGCTTCATCACTCATTGGCTCGGCAAGTTTGTTGTTTATCTCATCAAACTCGTTAAGCATATCAACGATAGGTTGAACACCTTCTTTAACTGATTCTAATACCGTTTTTGTTTCGTCTAATTGAGGCTCTTGTTCTAAAAAACCAATTTTATAATCTTTATCGAAAACAACCTCTCCTTGAAAATTTTTATCAACTCCTGCAATAATGCGAAGTAAACTTGATTTACCCGAACCGTTTAATCCAAGTACACCTATTTTAGCTCCATAAAAAAATGAGAGGTATATATTTTTTAAAACTTGCTTTTGAGGTGGATGAATTTTACTCACACCCGCCATTGAAAATATAATCTTATTGTCTGACATGATTTTTTATTAAGTCTGCGAAAATATGGCTGTTTAGTGAGTAAAAAAATAAAAGAGCCCGAAAGCTCTCTTATTTTAAAATTAATATGTTATTCTGAGATTAGATAACCCATTCAGTGTTCATTTTCTTAGGATTGACACACATAACAGGTGCTTTTTTAGAACCATTAACTACTTGCTGTGCATAGCTTCCGATAATATATTCGCTAAAATTCTTCTCTTCCTGCTGTGTCATAATCATGATCAAATCAGCATTCATTTCTTCCGAATATTTTATTGTTTCGAGAGCAAAATTTTCATCCGACTCATCAATTATTTTTTCGGTGTATTTAACCTGATTGGTTTCAAGCAACTTTTCAATTTGACGTAAAGCTGCTAGTAACCTTCCATCTAATTCTTTATCGCCTGTTTTGCTAGTAAAAATATGAATGGTTGAGTTATACACTTTACCAATATGAATTGCCCAATTTACTTTTTGCTTCGACTCGGAAGTAAGATCGAGAGGGAAAACAATGTTTTTATAACTGTTAACATGCTGCTCTGATTTTACAACAACTACCGGTAATTTCGATTGACCGATTACACGTGAAGCATTACTTCCTATAATTTGATCGAGCCCAGCAGCACCATTCGAACCCATGATAATACTATCGCAATTAAGCTCAGCAGCAGTATCGATAATCATCTTATGAATTCTGCCAAACTTCACAATTGTTGAACAGTCAATATTATGTTGCGTTTTTATTTCAGTTGCGATTTTTTCAAGTCTTGCTTTTGCAGCCTCTTGTGCAAGTTCTTCCATATGTTCGTTTTTACCGAACGAAAGAAAACCCGTAAACATAGCTTCTTCAACAACATGCAGCAATGCAACATCATTGTTAAAGGTTGTAGCTACCTGTATGGCATGGCTAAGAGCGTGAGTGGCAATTTCTGAAAAATCATGAGGCACTAGGATGGTATTTTTTTTCATAATAGTTTTTAAAGTAGGCTTTGATTTAGTGAACAAAGTTAATTTATAAATTGTTTCGATTTAATGACTTTGGTCAACATGCAAAATGGTATTTATTGCAATTAATTGCAAAATAAATTTTGAAACAGGTTTTGTTTCGGGTTTCAAAAAACAAATCCATATTTGTAAACCCTATATTTGACAGCATATTCAAATTAATTTATGAAAAAGAATATTTTAGAAAGTGAACTTGTTTTGAATGAAGATGGCTCCATTTATCACCTTCATCTGCTTCCCGAAGATATTTCTGATACAATTCTCTTAGTGGGCGACCAGAACAGAGTTGCCGAGATTTCGAAGTATTTTGACAAGGTTGAAATTGTAAAAAGTAAGCGCGAATTTATAACTCATACAGGCTTAATTGGCAAAAAAAGATTTACTGTTATTTCAACCGGAATTGGTACCGATAATATTGATATTGTATTGAATGAACTGGATGCTTTGGCCAATATTGATTTGAAAACCAGAAACATAAAAGATCATTTTTCAAAACTTCAATTCATCCGAATCGGAACATCAGGTTCATTACAAAAAGATATTCCTGTTGATTCGATGGTGGCATCTTCTCATGGTTTAGGTTTAGATAGTTTGATGAATTTTTATTCTATCAACTATTCTGAACATGAACTCGATTTACAAAAAGAAATGAACAAACAACTTCAACTCGATTTTGTAAATGCTTATGTGGTTCAGTCGCAAGGTTCGTTGTTAAATAAATTTTCAGATTTAACTAACGGTATCACCGCAACATGCTGCGGTTTCTATGGCCCGCAAGGACGAATGTTACGAGGCGAGATAAAAACGCCAAACCTTATTGAGCGATTAAATAAAATCAATCACAACGGAATTCGTGTTTCAAATTTTGAAATGGAAACGGCTGCTATTTATGGTTTATCGAAATTATTTGGGCACGAAGCCTTATCGGTAAATGCAATTGTGGCAAACAGAATTACACATGAGTTTAGCAAAGATGCTCAGCAAACAATTGATAAAACAATCAGAAAAGTTTTAGAAACGCTTACCTCTTCTGACTAAATTATTTCTTTCCTTGGTTCATATCAATGCCACGTTTTTTGGCAATGTCTTCCAACTTACTTTGGAATTTTGATTTAGTTACCGGTTTCTTTTTGTTCTCTTGAATTTGTGCATGAAGTGCTTTATCATCAACAAACCTACGGATACCAAGCTGTTGAACAATGGTTACCAAATTAGAAAGGAAATAATAATAATTCAATCCTGCTGCATAACTGTTTAGCATAAACAAAAAGATCAGTGGCATAAAATAACTCATCCATTTCATTTGACCTGTAACACCGGTCATTTGGTTGTTGTAAACTGTATAGAAAATGGATGAAGCTGTCATCAACAATGCAAACAAACTCACATGGTCGCCATAACCCGGAATGCTAAACGGAAGATTGAAAATTGAATCGTAAGTAGATAAGTCGTTCGACCATAAAAATGCCTGTTGCCTTAATTCGAATGCCGAAGGGAAAAACTGGAACATGGCAATAAGTATTGGCGTTTGCAACAACATCGGAACACAACCGCCCAATGGATTTACTCCCGCTTTGCGATACATTTTCATGTTCTCTTGTTGAACACGTTGCACATCGTCACCATATTTTGCCTTGATCTCATCAATCTCAGGTTTTAAAATACGCATTTTTGCTGCCGAGAGATACGATTTGTACACCAATGGGAACAATACTGTTTTCACAATAATGGTGAGCAACAAAATCAAAATTCCGAAACTCGAAATAAACTGTGAGAGGAAATAAAATACATTTACAACCACATAAGTATTTACCCAACGGAAAATTCCCCAACCCATTGGAACAATTCTTTCGAGTTCCATATTGAGTTTTGCCAAGGTTTTATAATGGTTCGGACCGAAATAAAATTTCATTCCAAACGATTCGCTTTCGGCATGGTTGTAAGGAACGCTTAAACTAGCCGACATCGTTTTGATGGTACGTTTCGACTCATCATTTTTTGCTTCAACGCTTCCGTTTTCAAAAGCTTTATCGGCAATAACAGTGGTGTTAAAATATTGTTGTTTGAATGAAACCCATTGAATTGGGGTTTTCAAATCTTCTTTGGCATCTTTTCCTTCACTTAATTTTCCGGGTTCATCATCGGTATAGCGGTAATGTATGGTAGCTGCTCTTTGTTCCTGGTCATATGTTTTTTCTTGCTGTGGAATGTGTGATAACCAATTTAAATCCAAGTAGCTCGAGTTGGGTGCGATCACTTTATTCATTCCCACAAGGTTGAGTTTATAATCAACCATATTGTTAATGCTGTCGAGCTTATATTTTTGTTCGATAAATTGATTGTCGCTCCATTTTACAAACATCGAAACCGATTTGCCATCATCACTTTTTACCGGAGTAAAAAATAAATCGGCAGTGCTAATTGCTTTGGCATCGGCTGTAGCAAAGGCATACGAAAATTCGTTTGCTTCACCTTCAAATAACACCAATGGTGAGCCATCCGAGCGTTTATGTTTTTTGAGTTGAACGCTATAAATACGTCCGCCTTTGTTTGAAATATCAACTTTTATTTCTTCGTTTTCGAGTGTGGTAAATGCTTCTTTTCCTTCAGAGAAAGCTGCAAACATGCCGTAACGACTGTTGGTAACGGTTGTATCAATTTTGGTAACTGCTGCCGTATCAGATTTAACTTGTTGTGTAAGTGCAATGCGTGCAGCGCTATCCTCGCGTGCCTGAACCATCGTTATCGAATCTCTTTTGTGCTGTGCCGCCTTCAACTCCAGCTCGTTGGGCTGATTGAAGTACGCAAAAGAAATTAAAATAACGAAAATGAGAACAAGACCTATAATTGAATTTCTATCCATGGTGTATTAAAAAAGAGGTGCGAAAATAATCCAAAATTGATGATTTGGAAATTTGATGAGATTTAATAGGTGAATGGGGCGAGAATTAACATTGAAATAACTTAAAACTAAACTTTTATTTGTTTGTGGTCAAAATATATAAATTGCAGTATCTAAAATCAAA
>CANKGI010000113.1 GCA_947481365.1 Bacteroidota bacterium
GGGAGGGAATCGAACCCCCGACACAAAGATTTTCAGTCTTTTGCTCTACCAACTGAGCTATATCACCTTCTTTTTTTAAAAGGTCTGCAAATGTATCGGATTATTTTTTCTGTGCAAAGTTTTAAGCAAATTTATACTCGACATTCACAAGTTCAGGGTTTCTTATTAATATTGTGAAAGAAGTTAACAAGTATGATATCTCAAATCCTCTTCATTTTGATGGCCGTTACCGCCATTTATTTCTTTACCAAAAACATCAGTAAAATAAGAAGAAACATATTGCTTGGGAAGGATATAGATATTTCCGACCAAAAGCCGTTGCGCTGGAAAACCATGCTGAAAGTGGCTTTTGGACAAAGTAAAATGTCTGTTCGCCCTGTTCCGTTTTTTTTACATTTTGTTGTTTATGGGGGCTTTATTCTGATTAACATTGAAGTTTTAGAAATAATGATTGATGGGGTTTTCGGAACCCACCGTGTACTATCTTTTCTTGGCCCGGTTTATAATTTAGCTATCGGATTTTTTGAAATTCTTGCCTTTTTAACCCTAATTGCTTGTGCTATATTTTTAAGCAGGCGTTATATTTTAAAACTAAAGCGCTTTGCAAACCCCGACCTAAAAGGGTTCCCAAGCAGAGATGCGGCAACAATTCTTTTTATCGAAATTGTATTAATGGGTGCCCTGCTTAAGGCAAATGCTTTTGAACAAATGCTGCAAGCTCAGGGCGTTGAGCATTATACAAATGTTGGTTCGTTTCCCATTAGTCAGTTTCTGGTTCCATTATACACTGCATTACACTTTTCAACCGAAACATTAATACTATTTGAAAGAATGTGTTGGTGGTTTCATATTATCGGAATTTTCCTTTTCCTCAATTACCTCCCATTCAGTAAACATTTTCATATTATTCTGGCGTTTCCAAACACTTGGTATTCTAATTTAAACCCCAAAGGCGACCTGAACAACATGGCGTCTGTTACTCAAGAGGTAAAGCTAATGCTCGACCCATCGGCACAAACACCCGAAGGATACCAACCCCCAACAAGTTTTGGTGTGAAAGATGTATTTGATCTCACATGGAAAAATTTGATGGATGCTTATACCTGCACTGAATGTGGTCGTTGTACAAGTGTTTGTCCGCAAAATATCACAGGAAAAAAATTATCACCGCGGAAAATAATGATGGAAACGCGCGATAGATTAGAAGCGGTTGGAAAGAACATTGATGCGAATAAATCTTTTGTAGACGATGGAAAGAATCTTCACACAACAATTTCTGAAGAAGAATTATGGGCTTGTAACTCTTGTAATGCTTGTGCTGAAGCTTGTCCGGTAAACATTAATCCTTTGGAAATAATTATTGAAATGCGCAGATATAAAGTGATGGAACAAAGCGCAGCTCCACAGTCGTTAAACTCCATGTTTAACAATTTAGAAAACAATCAGGCACCATGGCAATTTTCTCCAATGGATAGAGCAAAATGGACTGAAGAAATTTAAGGCTGGTTGCTTTTGGGGTAAACCAAAAATTATAAGAAGGACATGAACCATTTGTTTTTTGTGGCAACTTTTATTGCCTGTGCCTTATTACAAACATGTAGTTTTTGATAAATGTTGGAGATATGTGTGCGAACAGTGTTGGGGCTGATAAACAATTTTTCGCCTGCTGACTTATAATCATATCCATCAACCAAATGTTTTAAAATTTCTTTTTCCCTATCGGTTAAATTGGTTTCTTCGGGCTGTTGTTTTATTTGAATTTCCGATTGCATTAATAAGTTCAACGCTTTTCTTGCAATGCGAGGACTCATTGGTGCGCCACCTGATTCAATTGTTTCTTTTATCGCTTCAATAATTGTCTCTACTTTCTCGTCTTTTAATAAATAGCCAATTGCTCCTGCTTTTATCGCATCAAATATTTTATCATCATCATCAAAAACCGTGAGCATTAAAAATTTGGTTTGCGAATAAATTTCACTTGAATATTTAACTGCTTCAATTCCGTTCATAACAGGCATATCAATATCCATCAACACCAAGTCGGGACGATCGTCTTTTTTTCTAACATGCATCTTATCCAAAAATTCTTGCCCATTTGATGCAAGAAACAAAACGTCAAATTCTTTCATAAATGAAATTTTTTCAGATAAAGAAACCCTGTTTGGTTGTTGATCGTCTACAATTGCTATGCGTATCATTTTTTGTTCGTCAAAATTGTCCTGATTTGTTGGCTCCTACAATACTACATGTGAAGTATATTTTATGAATTCAAAATCTCCAACCTAACTTTCGTACCTTCATTTTTTACTGATTGAAAACACAATTCAGCTCCTGATTCCTTTGCCCTGAATTTCATGTTTTGCAAACCGTAATGTCCGGTTTTTTTTGCGTTGTCAATATCGAAACCTATACCATCATCTTTTATTTCGAAAGTAAATTTAGTGACACTGTTCGAAATAAAACTAACTTCAATATGATTACACCTAGCGTGCTTCAAACAATTGTTCAACGCCTCCTGACAAACCCTGAATATATTTAAGGCCACACCCGGACTTAGCACATTGTTCAATTGAATTTGCTCGTTAAAATGAATATGAATACTGTTATCAAACTCCATCATCTTTATTGCAAACTGTTTGAACTTATCTGCTAATTCTTCAACCGAAAGTGCTTTATTGTTTAACGCCCAAATGGTTTGTCGTAGCGTGAGTATCGCCTGTTTTCCTGTGTCGCTTAAAGTTGATAAACGCATTTTTGACTCGTTGGCGTTTATAAAATCGGGGTGCTCAAGTAACCAATCAATATTTGTGATTAGATAAGAAAGTTGTGCACCAACATTGTCATGCAAATCTCTAGAGATTCTTTCTCGTTCAAATTGTAATTTTTGTTGTGCCTCAAGTTCTTTTTCTCTCTTTTTTAAATTTGAAACGCTAACCCTCCAAAAAACCAAAATAACGATGAGTAAAATACTTACCAATAAACCAATAATGGTTTTGTTTTTTGAATCTATCTCGAGTTGATTCACTTTGTTTTTTTGCAGTAGCAAATCATTTTCTTTCTGCTTCTTTTCTGTTTCATAAAGCGTTTTATAATCTGCTATTTTACCCGCTGTTTCTGCTTTAAATACCGAATCTTTTAATGCATACAGTTTATAGTAAGAACTATTTGCAGAAGTATCTCTACTGGCTATGAGAATAATGGTAAGCACATGTAATGCATACATTCTACCTTCAGAGGAGCCGGCTTTTTCGTATAACTGAAGTGCGCTTTTTGCGTGCCTTATAGCTGATGGAAGGTTGTTTGTGCTTTTATAATAAATAGCATATTTTATTTGTACAAATGCTTTCCAGTTATCATCAGTTGTTTTTTCTACATTTTTTTCGGCTTCATCAATATACAATTTTGCTTTGTCGTAGTCAGCGGGGGCATTAAAATAAAGTTGTGCTAAAACTGCATTTATCTTTGCTAAATCGCTGTAGTTTTTTGTGGTTTCAAGTATCTGTTTAGCTTTTGTTAAATAATAAAGAGCCGTGTCAATTTTTCCCTGTTCGGTATAAATAGAGCCTATATTGTGAAGCGCTTTATGCATTAACGAATCAACCTTGCATGAAT
This sequence comes from Bacteroidota bacterium, assembly GCA_947481365.1. Classification (GTDB taxonomy): domain Bacteria; phylum Bacteroidota; class Bacteroidia; order UKL13-3; family UKL13-3; genus CAIUEQ01. The sequence continues at coordinate 3,613 of CANKGI010000113.1, forward strand.
CGGCATACCTAAGGCTTTTGTAAAAATACTGTAGCGCTGTTTTTTTATCGTGAACGAAATAATACATCGTACCAACTTGTAAATATCCATACGCATGCAACGCACAATCTTTTCCTTCTTCAATAATTTTTAATGCTTTAATATTACAGTTTAACGCTTCAGCATAGTTGCCCTTAGTAAAATTGTTGTTGGCATTTAAGAACAACTCTTTTACTGTGTTTTGTGCACTAGTATTCGTGTTAAACACTAATAAAATAAGGCATACAGTTACAGTCCGGAAGAAAAACATCTGATAAATTTATCTTTTCGAAAATACTTTTTTATTTCAAATCGTCTTAAATGAACATTACAAAATCTAAGCTTGTGAATTAATTCTATTGTTAGCCCACAAAAATTAGCTTTAAAATTTGTCTGATACGAATTGCCGAACGGCTCTGTTTTTTTTAGAAAAGATTTCTCTAATATCGTACCTATTAATTTTCATTAAAACGATATAGGTTTTATGGCTGAATTTAAAATAAAAACACTTGCCGAAATTGCTTCGTCTGGCGAAGAAGCCGAAATACTTTTTTGGGTTGGATGTGCTGGAAGTTTTGACGAACGCGCACAAAAAATAACCAAAGCTGTTGCAAAAATTTTACATCATGCCGGATTAAAGTTTGCCATTCTTGGAACCGAAGAAGCTTGCACCGGAGACCCAGCAAAGCGTGCCGGAAACGAATTTTTATTTCAGATGATGGCGATGCAAAACATCACAACGATGAATACTTATGGCGTTAAAAAAATTGTTACCGCCTGCCCTCATTGTTTTAACACACTGAAAAATGAATACCCAAAACTGGGAGGAAATTATGAGGTTGTACATCACACTACACTAATAAACCAATTGTTCGAAATCGGAAAATTGAAAATTAAAGGTGGTGTTTTCAAGGGAAAAAGAATTACTTATCACGATAGCTGTTATTTGGGTAGAGCAAATGATATTTATGAAGCACCAAGAAATATTATCGAAAAACTGGATGCGGAATTAGTTGAAATGACACGCATCAAAGAAAACGGATTTTGTTGTGGTGCCGGTGGTGCACAAATGTTTAAAGAAGCCGAAAAAGGTGATAAAGAAGTGAATGTTGAACGTATTGATGAGGCGCTGAAAGTATCGCCAAATGTGGTGGCTTCGGCTTGCCCGTTTTGTATGACGATGTTGCGTGACGGTGTGAAACATCACGAAAAAGAAAACGACATTCAGGTTTTTGATGTAGCCGAATTGGTTGCAAATGCAATGGAACTTTGAAATTGAGATTTACAATTTACGATTTACGATTTATTCTTTTTGTTGTGATGATGACAGCAAAAACATTTGCTTTTGCTCAATTGGACAACACTTTTTTGCGTGATGAAATTACTGTTACTGAAAATGATTCGAACCGTTTTGGTGCCTCTTTTTCGCTTTTTAATTACATGCGCAATACCGAATATTTTAACAACATCGAATTAGGAAGAACGCTTTTCGGTTATCACTTTCAACCCAAACTTTTTTACCAACCCAATCAACATGTGAAACTCGAAGTCGGGCTTTTTTTGCGTAATGATTTTGGTGGAATGAATCCATATTCCGAAGCATTACCAACATTCACATTGAAAATAAAAAACAATAATTTTTCTTTTCTTTTTGGAACACTTGAGGGCTCGCTTAGCCACCGATTGATTGAACCAATGTATAACATTGAATATGCCATTACCAAACGAATTGAAAATGGTGCGCAATTCAAATACGATTCGAAAAAATTATTTTTTGATGCCTGGATAAATTGGGAAAATTTTATCGAGCGTGGTTCGCCTTACAAAGAAATTGTTACAGCCGGTTTATCGAGTATGGTGAGTATTTACGAATCGAAAAATGGCTTTAAAATAAAACTTCCGGTACAATTTTTAGTTCACCATCATGGCGGACAAATTAATACCGACTCGCTAAACATGACGGTGCAAATGAATGCTGTAAGCGGTTTAAGAATTTCGCAAGAGTTTGAAAATAGTTTTGTACGTGAGTTGCGTTTGGATGGTTATTACACCGTTTATCATGAGTCGACCAACTCGGGTTATTTCCCTTTTAGAGATGGAAGTGGTGCGTATGCAAATGCGCTTGTACGAACAAAAATTGCCGACTTGATGTTGAGTTATTGGAACTCGAATAATTATCTCGCACCACGCGGAAGTTATATCTATCAATCGCAATCTTTGGATGTGCCAACACACACAGAAAAAAATCGTGAGTTGCTTTTTGTGCGATTGATGCGCGAACAACCTCTCTTCGACAACCTTTACTTAACCGCACGCTTTGAGCCGGTATACGATTTGCAAAACAAGATTTTTGATTACTCGTATTCTGTTTATTTCTCTTACAAAAAAGAGTTTTGGTTTGAAAAGTAGTGATTGTATTTATTAATCCGAAATTTTTGACGTAAGCGGATTTCTCAAACCTTTATATTCTATTAAATCTGCTTTTAACGAACCCACCCAAATATCCGATTGCGCGCGTAATGGAACTTTGTTTTCATCATCAGTAACCCAAAGTGTAATCGCTTCCGAATCTTTAAAAATTCTTCCCTCAATTACCTGTGGCATTACTTTTAATGCTTTAAATGTTCCGGCATCGGTTGTTATTTCTTCTCGCCCAATAAACTTAAAACGAAACTCATAATTTTTATTATCAAGAAAAAAAGTTACCGGAAAAAGTTCGCCTGGTTTTGCGTTGCGCATATCTAAACTTCGCGCATAATATATTGCCGAAATTAAGTCGTGGGTGTTTGCTGGTATATCCAATTTACCCCTGCGGCTTATTGCAACTCTTCTTTGATGGTCGAAGATGATAAAATCAGAATCGGTGTAGCCACCTTCACGAACTTTTTTTGTTGCTCTCCACGGAATCATCGCGTCAACATCTAGATATGTTTCAAACTCGTCTCTTACCTTAAACATCACATCAACCAACCCTGTTGATTTTCCGTAAACCTTAATGTGGTAAGCGCTATGCTCACCCGCAACAATTGGTTTATTGTCTACTTCAAAATAACAATCGCCACCATTTAGCACTCCATAGTGAACACGATAGGTTAGTTTTTCACCAAATGTAAAAGCAGTATTTGTTGCACTTTTTATTTCATACAATGTTTCCTTAGCGGGAACATTTTGGTTGCTCCCAGCAAAGCTTGTAAAAACAAAAACAATTAATAATAATATATTTCTCATGGCTTTCTTTTTTCGGCTCGGCGATTTCAAAATGCGTTCCAAAAACGCAATTAAATCAAAGGGCGTAATTAAATGTCAAATTTTATTCCTTGTGCCAGCGGCAAATCTGTTCCGTAATTAATGGTGTTTGTTTGTCTGCGCATATACACTTTCCAAGCATCAGATCCACTTTCGCGACCACCACCTGTTTCTTTTTCTCCGCCAAACGCACCACCTATTTCAGCTCCCGATGTTCCAATATTAACGTTTGCAATTCCACAGTCTGATCCGGCACACGAAAGAAATTGTTCCATCTCGCGCATGTTGTTTGTAAAAATGGATGATGATAAACCTTGTGGAACATTGTTTTGCATTTCAATGGCCTCTTCAATTGTTTTATATTTTATCACATATAAAATTGGAGCAAATGTTTCTTCCTGCACAATATTGAACTCGTTTTTCGCTTCAATAATACAAGGTTTCACATAACAGCCGCTTTCATAATTTTTTCCTTCAACCACTCCGCCTTCAACAATTATTTTTCCACCTTCGTTTTTCGCTTTTTCTATTGCTTTCAAATAATCATCAACAGCTTTTTTATCGATAAGCGGACCAACGTGATTGTTTGAATTTAATGGATCGCCAATCTTTAACTGCCCGTAAGCCTTTTTCAAAACGTCTAATGTTTTGTCGTATATACTTTCATGAATTATTAATCTTCGCGTTGATGTACATCTTTGTCCGGCAGTACCAACTGCACCAAATACAGCGCCTGTTAAAACCATTTTTAAGTCGGCAAATTCTGAAACAATAATAGCGTTGTTACCTCCCAACTCTAATATACTTTTTCCGAAACGTGCCGCAACAGTTGATGAAACATGTCGGCCAATTCGTGTTGACCCTGTAAATGAAACAAGCGGAATACGCTTGTCGTTGTTCATTAAATCTCCAACAGGGTTTCCTGTAATTAAACAACTTACTCCTTCTGGAATATTATTGTTTTTCAATACATCAGAAATAATGTTTTGACAAGCAATTGCGCATAACGGAACTTTTGATGACGGCTTCCAAATAACAACATCTCCGCAAACCCAAGCTAAAGCTGCGTTCCAGCTCCAAACAGCAACAGGGAAATTAAATGCCGAAATAACACCAACAATACCTAGCGGATGATACTGTTCGTACATCCTATGGTTTGCCCTTTCGCTATGCATGGTTAAACCATAAAGTTGACGCGATAGTCCAACGGCAAAATCACATATATCAATCATCTCTTGAACCTCTCCTAAACCTTCTTGTAAACTCTTTCCCATTTCGTATGAAACCAGTTTTCCTAGAGGCTCTTTGTACTCACGAAGCTTCTCACCTATTTGTCTTACAATTTCGCCTCGTTTAGGTGCGGGTGTTTTTCGCCAAGTTATAAACGCTTGTTGTGCAGTACTGACTACTTTTTCATACTCCTCATTTGTTGTGCACTTTACATGTGCTATTGATTTACCATCAACCGGTGAAAAACTCTCAATTGTTTTTGCTTCGTCTGCCGAAAAATGCTTTGTTCCCGTTGATGTTCCGTTATTGGTTTCTTTTATTCCAAGTTTGTTTAATACTTCCTGAATCATTTTTGTTTTCTGTTTTGTGCTGCAAATTTAGACAACTAAACAACTATTACGTGATTGTTTTTGACAAAAAATATTGTTTTCGTTGGTAACAAATTTGCGCTGGCTTTTTTTGAATAATTATCTTGACAATGAAAAATATTTACGCTTGAAAAAATATACAAATTACCACCTCTGTCTTTTTGTGTTGTCTTTGTTTTTTTCCATGCGCTTGTTTTCGCAGGATATTAATACAGACACGCTGCAATCGGGAATTATTTCTTTTATTAACCAACAGCGCATTGCAAATAACATAGAGGCGATGCTTGACGCTGACCCTGTTGACAAGGCTGCACAAGACCAGGCAAATTATTGTTCGGAAATAAAGCAAGAAACACCGCTTCAAAAAGAGCTAAAAAAAAGTAACGTTTCGTTACGGGTAAACTATTTTGGCGGAATAAAAGATGGCGTTCCGCTCGAAATCCTTTTTACTGAATCGGCCGGAACAAAAGGTCGTTTACTGAACGAGTCTGTTATTCTTGAAAAGGCAATCCGAAAACTCAATAAAACTAACTTTCGAAAACTCTTTTTAAGAGCCGACATGTATTATCTGGGTGTAGGAACATCCTTCGACCCGCTCACCAATAAAGTATTCTTCTGCGTTGTAATGGGCGATATCAATATTGTAAACAATGCATCTGCCCATAGTAAAGAGTTAGACAAAAATTATGTGGCGAAAACCTATGCGCTTCATTGGTGGCTGCGAAGAACCGGCTGTAAAATTAATTGTTGGTTTGGCAAATGTGATAAAGGAACTGTTTGCGGACAGTTTGACGACTTACGTGCTTTGTATAGTAAAATTGATATCGACAAGGGGTTTTATATCAAAGAAAACAAATTGTATTTGAAAGAAGATTTCAAACAATACTTTATCAGTACACAGCAAAATATCAGAACACCGATTGAAGACGACAACGACCGTTTGTTGGTATATATCATCGAGCTGTCTCAGTTTCCTTGCAACACAAGTTACAATATTTCAATGGGTGGAACCTCTCAGGCTACGCTCGAAATTGGATTAAAACCTGTTACATTTTCACAGCTTAAAAAAAGCGGAGATGTTCTGATTGATAAATTGCCAATTGGATTCTCAAACAATTTTGAAATAGGTTTGAAAGTTGTGAAATATTGTGACGAAAAAGTGAAGTGTGATATCTGGAGTTTTTATGATAAACTTGATAGGTTGAAAACATATCTGAAGCCTGTGGTGTACGAAAACCTTCCGGTAGTGGTTGATAC
>CANKGI010000114.1 GCA_947481365.1 Bacteroidota bacterium
ACCATAAACCAAACTATAACCTGTAGGTAGTTTTAATTGCTCATCAATTTTCTTTTGCAAATCGTGAACGATGCTTTCCACATCTCGTCCTCGCGCATTGAAACCAATATTTATTTTTCGTTTTGTGTTATCTCTTGAAATTTCTGCAGGACCTTTTTCAATGGTTATTTCAGCCAATTCTTTCAACGGAATCGATTGGTTTTTTGAAGTGGTGAGCATCAATTCTTTTAAGTCGTCAACTTCTTTTCTAAATGGCTCGGCTAAGCGAACAACCAAATCAAAACTTTTTTCTTGTTCAAAAATCAACCCTGCTTTTTTACCGGCAAATGCTGTTTGTATTACATCATTAACCTCTGAAACAGTTACTCCATAATTGGCAAGTTGCGAACGATTGTACACTATTTGAATTTGTGGCAAGCCTGCAATTTTTTGCACTTGCACATCATCAGCACCTTCAATTTTAGCAGCAATACCAGCAATCTCATTTGCTTTTGCTGATAAAACATCTAAATCATTTCCATATAATTTTATCACAACATCTGTTTTTGCCGATGTCATTAATTCGTTAAAACGCATTTGAATAGGTTGCTGAACGGAGTAAATAATTCCAGGAAAATTAGACAACACATTTTCAAGTTGAATATCTAATTCTTCTTTATTCGAAACACGTTTCCATTCACTTTTATCTTTTAAAACAATAATCAAATCCATTGCTTCGATAGGCATCGGGTCGGTTGGAATTTCGGAAGTACCCACTTTTGAAATACATTTTTTTATTTCGTTGGGAAAACTGTCGAGCAATGATTTTTGAATTTTATCGGCAATAGAAAGTGTTTGTGTAAATGATGTACCTGGTAACATCCTTACCTCAACAGCATAATCGCCTTCGTTAAGTGTTGGAATAAACTCTCCACCCAATTTGCCAAAAACAAGCACAGCGGAAAGTAGCATACCTATCGACAACCCCACAACCAATCGCTGATTGCGCAATGCCCAATCGAGCATCGGACGATAAACAGATTTCATGGAGTTGATAATTTTATCGGCAAAATTTTCTTTCTCGTGTGCTTTATGACTCATAAAAATGGCAGAGATAAAAGGCACATAAGTTAGCGAGAGAATGAATGCTCCTAGCAATGCAAAAATGACCGAAAGCGCCATCGGTTTAAACATTTTTCCTTCAATTCCTGTGAATGCAAGAATGGGAATGTAAACGATGAGAATAATAAATTGACCAAAAGAAGCACTTTGAATAATCTCACTCGTTCCTTTAAAAATCGTTTCTTCAAATTCAATTTTTGTTAAAACTGTTTTTGATGAAGCTATTCGTTCGGATAGTTTTCGAGCAATAATTTCTACTATAATAACTGCACCGTCTACAATCAAACCAAAGTCGATTGCTCCCAAACTCATGAGGTTTCCGCTTACACCAAACGTTACCATCATACTAATGGCAAACAGCATGGATAAAGGAATTACAGAGGCAACGATTAATCCCGCTCTAAAATTTCCGAGCAATAAAACCAAAACAAAAATAACAATCAATCCACCTTCAATCAGATTTTTCTCAACGGTAGAAATGGCTCTGTTTACTAAATTTTCTCTATCGATAAATGGTTCAATTTTAATTCCGCGTGGAAGTGTTTTTTCAATGCTTGCCATCGATTCTTTTACACGAACAATAACTTGCGATGCATTTTCACCTTTCAACATCAATAAAATTCCACCAACAGTTTCACCTTTTCCATTCATGCTCATGGCGCCATATCGAACTGTACTGGCCAATTCAATTTTTGCAACATCTTTCATCAACACCGGAACACCTTCTTCATTTTTAATAACGGTATTTTCGATATCGCTAATGTTCATCGTCATACCAATACCTCTGATAAAATAGGCTTTATCGTCTTTCTCTATATATGCCGCACCAGTGTTGCTGTTTCCTTGCTCAAGCGCTTTAAAAATTTCATCGAGTGTAGTGTTGGTTGATTTTAACAACTCGGGATTTACACTCACCTGATATTGCTTTAAATATCCACCAAACGAACTCACATCGGCAACACCTTTTACATGCAATAATTCACGTCTTACCATCCAATCTTGAATGGTTCGTAAATCCATCAAACTATAACTTGTATCCGATTTTTCATCAAGTGATAAAGTATATTGAAAGATTTCGCTGAGACCAGTACTTACAGGGGCTAATGATGGATTTGCAATTCCTGCCGGAATCATTTCCTGCGCATTTTTTAATCGCTCGCTCACTTGTGTACGTGCCCAATACACATCAACATCATCTTCGAAAACCAATGTTACAAGCGATAATCCAAATCGTGATATAGATCGTGTTTCAATCAGTCCTGGAATATTGGCTGTTGAAAGCTCGATTGGTGTGGTGATGTATCGTTCAATTTCAAGTGGTGCCAAATTCGGACTTTGGGTAATAACCTGAACTTGATTATTGGTAATATCGGGAATGGCATCGATTGGCAATTTTGTCAACGAATAAATCCCCCATGTTGTCAGACAAACCAAGAAAAAACCAACAACAATTTTTTGATTAATACTAAATTTTATGATGCTATTGAGCATACTATTTAAGGCTTTAAAAAAAATAAATAAAATTTACACTGATTAAAGTGTAATAGATTTTTGAATTACTTTTTTAAATAAACCGCGGGGGTTGAAAAATAGTAGAAGAGATGATGAAATTATAATTCTGTGGTATTAACCTCGGAAGGCTTGCTGATTCATTAACATGTTCAATGCTAACTTGCAAATTTTGTTCGTGGGTAAATAATGGAGAACATTCGTTACTAAAAAGAAAAAATGGAAGATCAGAATGATCATCGTTATCTCTTTGCGAAGTATCAACACCATAATGAATTGACAAAAACTTAATGAAGCTTAATTTGCTTTCACCTTCTTCTATTTTATGATGATAATAATGCTGAACAAGAGCAGGCATACTATTAATATGTGACGACATTAACGACATCAACATAAAATGTGCTATTAAAAATATGGATATAACTCTTTTCAACGGTGCGAATATAGCCCGAATCAAGCTATTTTCAAATAGTAAGACTAGAATCGTCTTCCTACAATTAATTTGAATACAAGTTTATCAGTAACATTTGTTACACCAAACATTGCACCCATATTAAACTCCCAGTCGGGTGAGAGATACAGATCGACACATGGAACAATTTGATGTTCCTGATTTTGATAAGTATCAAATTGATGAAGAGGACCCAACACACCATAATACTCAACGCCAAATGCTGCTTTTGAAATGGGACGATAACTCATTTTGAAATTTGGAGAAAAAACAAATCCTTGATTGATATTAACGCCCTTGAGCGATTTCTCTAAAGTTGGATTAAACGAAACATACAATTTGTCGAAAAATGTTTTATCGATGATTGGTCGCAATTCCCAATCCCAAGTATCTGCTGAATAAGTGCGCTGAATGTATCCTATTTCATTTGATAAACTTAACCCAACAGGCCAATTCCAACTTTTGGGAATACTAAAACGCGGTCGAATATGATTGCCAACCCAGCTATATCCATCACTTGGCGAAGCAGAAGTAAACAGATACAAACCTATTTCGAACCATGAACTGAAACCGTGGGTTAATTCAATCGATTCGTGTAAGGAATGGTGAGAAGGAACGACACCATTTTCAATTGCTTTATTTCCATTTGCTGTAAAATTAGTATGAAATTCGAGCATGGTTTTACCTTTTTCGGTAGGCTCCGAACCATAAACCTGAATCTCGTAGCTATCTTGTGCAACACACTTTACAGATATTACAGCAAAAAACAGAAAGACTAAAAACCCTTTGGGAAATTTTAAAAAATGAGTTTGCATCAAAAAGATATCCAATTAAACAATCGTAGTGATGGAAAGTTTTAAAAGAAAAACCGCTGACAAAAAATTGTCAACGGCCTAAATTTAACCAACCTATTATGAAAATTTTGTTTCTATTTATCTAACTTAAAACTATACACACAGCTGCAATCACCAAATTCTTTCCAGTATTGTTTATTATCCGAACTGAGGAAATACACTTCCGAATATTTTTCGATGTTATCAATTACCCCTTTATTATTGGCTTTAATAGAGCCGGCATAAAATCCATCAATAAAAACATCCACATCCGATGAAAAACCATTTTCAATATTTATGGTGCATTTTGGTGATTGTCCACGTTTTTTACCAATTTGAGGACAACTTAAGAAATGATGATTGCTTTTTCTACCATCAAACTTTATAAATGGGTTTTTGCCTCGGGTTGTAACATAATCGGATGATTTAAGATCAACATTACGTTCACATTTTTCTGTTTGTGCTTGAACACTAGTTGCAAAAGCTGCTAAAAGCATAATGAATACTATCTGATAAACTTTCATAAATTTTCAATTATTTCTAAATCAAAGGTATTGATTGTAGTAGGATAATATCTATACCCAAGTTGGGGTATTTTTATTAGAGGGGTATATAACGAAAAGGCTCCCTTGCGGGAGCCCTCTCTTGCCTATGAAACAAATTGCACCTCTACTCAAAAGTGCAATGTCTTAATTCAAATTGAATTTCGATTTTGTGGAACAAATATACGTATAGAAATTATCCATGCAAATAAAATATTATAAAAAATATCGCCATTTTTTGATAACTAATAATCAAAACAATACCTAAACACATAAATTAATATTACTGATGAGCATCTTAGTAAACTAAAAGCAGATACACCATAAATATTTGTTGAACGATACCTATTAATTATCAAATGTTTATATAAAAAAAAGTTGATTGTTGAAATATCCACACATCTAATTATAAAGTGTGGATTATCACTCGGCACATAATCCTAATTTCACGCGGTTAATTCGAAATATGGCAGAGAAAGTGAAATCAGTTTATAATGAGGACAGTATAAAGTCGCTCGACTGGCGTGAACACATCCGTTTACGTCCAGGAATGTATATAGGAAAGCTCGGTGACGGTTCGTCAATGGATGATGGTATATATGTGTTGCTAAAAGAAATTCTAGACAATTGTATTGATGAACACGTGATGGGCTTTGGGAAAACCATCGATATAAAAATTCAAGATAATAAAGTTTTTGTTCGTGATTATGGTCGAGGAATTCCTCTAGGTAAAGTTGTTGATGTTGTTTCAAAAATAAATACTGGCGGTAAATACGATTCGAAAGCATTTCAAAAATCGGTTGGATTAAATGGTGTGGGTAGTAAGGCGGTAAATGCTTTGGCAACTTATTTCAAAGTTCAATCGTATCGCGATGAGCAAACAAAAATTGCCGAGTTTGATAAAGGCATATTAATTAAAGAACATAAATTACAATCTACTCTCGAACCAGATGGAACAGGCATATCGTTTATTCCTGATGAGTCGGTATTTAAAAATTACCACTTTATTCCTGAGTTTGTTGAGAACATGCTTTGGAATTATTGTTTCCTCAATTCGGGTTTAACTATTCTTTACAACGATAAAAAGTTCTATTCTAAAGATGGATTACTCGACCTATTAAAACGAAAAACCAACGAAGAAAATATTCGTTATCCCATCATTCATTTAAAAGGTGAAGACATTGAAGTAGCTATCACTCATGAAAATCAATATGGTGAGGAATATTATTCATTTGTAAACGGACAACATACCACACAAGGCGGTACACATTTGCTTGCATTTAGAGAAGCCTATGCAAAAACCATCAGAGAGTTTTATAAAAAAGAATTCGACCTTGCCGATATGCGTGCCTCAATTGTTGCAGCAGTAAGCATTCGTGTTCAGGAGCCTATTTTTGAATCGCAAACCAAAACAAAATTAGGTTCAACCAACATGGGACCAAATGATCCCACAATCAAAAATTTTATCACCGATTTTCTGAAAAAATTTCTTGATGACTACTTACATAAACATCAAGAAGTAGCTGATGCTTTGTTGAAAAGAATTTTACAAAGTGAACGAGAACGGAAAGACATGGCAGGTATTAAAAAACTTGCCAACGAAAGAGCAAAAAAAGCAAGTTTACACAATAAAAAATTGCGTGACTGCCGTGCTCATTACGATGAAGAAAAAGCAGAAAAAAGATACGATACAACTCTTTTTATTACCGAGGGCGATTCGGCTTCTGGTTCGATTACAAAATCGCGAAATGTTGAAACACAAGCTGTATTTAGCTTAAGAGGTAAACCTTTAAACTGTTACGGATTAACTAAAAAAGTTGTATACGAAAACGAAGAATTTAACTTGTTACAACATGCTTTAAACATTGAAGAAGGATTGGAAGGATTGCGATACAATCAAGTTGTAATTGCGACCGATGCTGATGTTGACGGAATGCATATACGTTTGCTATTGCTAACATTTTTCTTGCAATTTTTTCCTGACTTGGTAAAAAATGGACATGTGTATATACTCGAAACACCATTGTTTAGAGTAAGGAATAAACAAATTACGCACTACTGTTATAGCGATGAAGAAAAACAACGTGCGATAAAAAAACTTGGTGGTAAACCTGAAATTACTCGATTTAAAGGATTGGGTGAAATATCTCCGGATGAGTTCGGAATGTTTATAGGAGAAAACATAAAATTACAACCCGTATTTTTAGGTCAGGATTTAACAATACCAAAACTGCTCGAATACTTTATGGGGAAAAACACACTCGAACGCCAAAACTTTATCATCGATAATTTGCGCGTAGAAAAAGATTTAGCAGAAGAGAAAGAAATACTAATAGGTGAAGCATAGAATTGAAATAGTAATTAATGAAATAGAGAGATAAGATAAATGGCGGACGAAATAAAAAACGAAGATACAAACGAAGAAAATTTACAGCGCAACCACAGCATGCTGAATGTAACACCTGTTACCGGTTTATATGAAAACTGGTTTTTGGATTATGCATCGTATGTTATTTTAGAACGAGCTGTGCCAGCTCTTGATGATGGTTTGAAACCTGTGCAACGCAGAATACTTCATGCCATGAAAGAAATGGATGACGGACGTTTTAATAAAGCTGCAAACGTTATCGGACAAACCATGCAATATCATCCGCATGGAGATGCCGCTATTGGCGATGCCATGGTTGGTTTGGGGCAAAAAGACATCATGATTGAAACGCAGGGAAACTGGGGTGATGTGAGAACAGGTGATAGCGCAGCGGCTCCTCGATATATCGAAGCACGATTGTCAAAATTTGCACTCGAAGTTGCTTTCAATAATCAAACTACCGATTGGCAAACATCATATGATGGCAGAAAAAAAGAGCCTATAGCTTTGCCAATGAAATTTCCTTTGCTGCTGGCACAAGGTGTTGAAGGTATTGCCGTAGGACTTGCAACTAAAATTCTTCCGCATAATTTTTGCGAAATATTAAAAGCAGCCATTGATTGTGTAAAAGGAAAAACGGTTGACCTCTACCCCGATTTTTTAACCGGTGGAATGGTTGATGTGAGCAATTACAATCAGGGAAGCAAAGGTGGTAAAGTTCGTGTTCGTGCTAAGATTGAAGAAGCCGATAAAAAAACATTATTGGTAAAAGATATTCCTTTCGGAACCACAACAACCAGTGTTATCGAAACGATTATAAAAGCAAACGACTCGGGAAAAATAAAAATTAAAAAAGTAATTGATAACACGGCTAAAGATGTTGAAATTGAAATTCAACTCGCACCCGGAGTTTCGCCCGATATAACTATTGACGCATTGTATGCATTTACCGATTGTGAAGTTTCTATTTCGCCAAATGCTTGTGTAATTTTAAACGACAAACCAATTTTTATTGGCGTTGCCGATTTGCTAAAACTCTCGGTTGAGAAAACACGTGAACTGCTTTATAAAGAACTCGAAATACGCAAAGGTGAACTGAATGAACAATGGCACTTTGCTTCGCTCGAAAAGATTTTCATTAAAGATGAAATGTACATCGAGTTCAAAAATTACTCGGAGAAAAACACCTTATTTGAATACCTCTACAAACGATTTGATAAGTATAAAAAGAAATTGGTTCGCGAAATTTCTGATGAAGATTTAGATAAACTTACCAAAATTCCGATGATTCGAATTACTCGTTTTGACTCGATAAAAGCCGATGATTTGATGAGCAGAATTGAAGAGGAATTAAAAACTGTTCAAGCTGATTTAGAAAACATCAAAGCTTATCAAATTAAATATTACGAGAATTTGCTGAAGAAATATTGCAAAGGACGTGAGCGTAAAACAGAGATAAAAATATTTGATACCATACAGGCAAATACCGTTGCCATAGCTAACAAAAAACTTTACGTTAATCGTGCCGAAGGCTTTGTGGGTACTGGGTTAAAGAACGATGAATACATTAATGATTGCTCGGATATTGACGACATTATCGTATTCCGCAAAGACGGAAAAATGAATGTGAGCAAAGTGCAGGATAAAGCATTTATGGGTAAGGATATTATTTATGTTGACGTGTTCCGTAAAAATGACGAACGCAGAATTTACAACATGATTTATCTCGATGGAAAAACAAAAACATCGTATGCAAAACGTTTTGCAGTGATGGGAATTACCCGCGATAAAGAATATGATTTAACAACAGGGAATGCGAATTCGAAAGTGATTTATTTTACAGCAAATCCAAACAGCGAAGCCGAGTTAGTTGAAATAACACTCAGTCCACTATCGCATGCACGTAAGCTTTCGTTCGATTACAATTTTGCCGAGTTGGCAATAAAAGGCCGTCAATCGGTTGGAAATATTGTTTCAAAATATTTAATCAAATCAATCAAACTAAAAGCAAAAGGTGCTTCAACTTTGGGTGGACGAAAAATTTGGTACGATGAAGTAATTGGCAGATTAAATGTGGATGAGCGCGGAAAATATGTTGGCGAATTTGACACAAGCGATGTTATTCTCGTTGTTTATAAAGATGGTTCGTATGAACATACCAACTTCGATTTATCAAACCATTATGAAGCCGATCAGGTATTATTTATTGGAAAATACAATAACATCAAACCGATAACAGCTTTATATTTTAACGACCGCGAAAAAAATTATTACGTTAAACGTTTCCTTATCGAAACACAAACGCTGAATAAGAAATTTCCATTTATACCTGAGGGCGATAAAAACAGAGTGGTGATGGCAACCAATCAGATGGTTCCAATTGTAGTAATGGAGCGTGGCGGAGGTAAGAAAAAAGAAATGAATACCGAAGACACCATTAACCTTTCCGAATTTATTGAAGTGAAAGGATGGAAAGCCATTGGAAATAAAATTGCCGGAAAAGAATTTGTGAGCGTTGTATTACTCCCACCTGATCCCGAAACTGAAATAGAAGAAGAAACAACCAAAGACATTGAAAACGAAACACAGCAGTTTCAGTTAGTGAATGAAGATTTATTGAAAGAAGAAGAAGAGAAAATAAAAAAATTACTGGAAGACGAACCTGAAGAGGATAAAAAAATAAATCCTAAAAACCCTTCTAAAAAAACATCTGTCGACCAAAAGAAACTCTTTTAAAACACAAAACCTCGTAAACAATGTTTACGAGGTTTCTAGTCTTAACTACTTTCGTAGTCCCACTTGGGCTCGAACCAAGGACCTACGGTTTAGAAAACCGTTGCTCTATCCAGCTGAGCTATAGGACCATTTTAGTTTAAAAAGACAATAATCAACAAAA
>CANKGI010000115.1 GCA_947481365.1 Bacteroidota bacterium
GCCTCTAATTCTAAAACCTCTTTCTTGTATTGTTTATCAAACTCCACATAATATTTTCCAACCAAGTGATCGCCTTTCATACCGGCACTTTCAGGAGTTTCTCCATTCCCAAATTTTATCCATGCCAGCATGCTTTTGCAAATATGAATTCCACGATCGTTAACCAAATTACACATCGTTACTTGATGTCCGTTGGCTTTTAAAATATTGGCAACTGCATACCCTAAAAGATTGTTACGAACATGTCCAAGATGCAAAGGTTTGTTTGTGTTTGGCGATGAATATTCGACCAATATTTTTTGTCCAGAAAGTTTTCTTACAATACCGTAAGCCTGGTCATCATAATTTTGTTTAAGAAATTGAATCCAAAAATCGGCTGTTAAACTAAAATTTAAAAAACCTTTTATTACATTGAATGAAGCGACTTCGGGAAGATTTTCCTTAACGTAATTACCAATATCGTTTGCTGTTTGTTCGGGATTTTTTTTGCTTTGCTTGAGGTAAGAAAATACCACGAAAGTAAAATCACCTTCGTAATCGGAGCTGGTTTTTTCGAGTGCAATTTTATCAGCATCAACTTCTGCAAAGAAGCAATTTTTAAATGCTAACGATATCGTTTGTTTTAATTTTTGTTCAATCATGTCGTTTCCTCAGATGAGCTGAGGTGCAAAGAAAAGCAATTCTATTTAAACGGAGAATCTTTCTCTTTGCTCACAACATTGTAAACCATTTTATCCAACAATCGCGGAAAAAACTTATTAATCAACTTAGTAAGTTTTCCTTGCGAAGTAAGCACCACTTCGGCTTTTCGGTGTTCAATCATTTTTAAAATTTCATCAGCAACTGTTGAAGCTGACATTAATTTACTTTCATCCAAAGGTGTTTCGGTTTGTACTTTCCCTTCTTTGTTTAATGCTGTATTGCGAATATTTGAAGCAGTATAACCCGGACAAATTACGCCAACATGTAAACCTGTTTTGATATTTTCAACTCTTAATGAATCCATGAAACCATTCATTGCAAACTTAGAAGCCGAATAACCTGTACGTCCTGGTAATCCTTTTATTCCAGCTACCGAACTCACACCAATCACACTTCCTTTTTCTTTGAGCAAATAAGGCATCGCATATTTTGTGCAATACACCGTTCCCCAAAAATTAATATCCATTACTTGCTTTATTACCGATAAATCTAGGTCGGCAAAAAGCGCACGCATACTAATTCCAGCGTTATTGATAAGAATGTTAATGGTGTTGAATTGTTGAATGGTTGACTGGATTAATTGCTTACAATCTTCTTCTTTACTCACGTCACACTTTACAAGTAAACACTCTGCACCAAAAGCCAAGCATTTTATTTTAACAGCTTCTAGTTTTTCAATATTTCGGGCTGCCAATACAATTTTGCAATGTTGTTTCGCAAACGCATATGCCGTAGCCTCACCAATTCCTGATGAAGCACCGGTGATGATGATGACTTTGTTTTTTATGTTCATTAAGTCCACCGTCCACCGTCCACTGCCCACTATTGTCTGTGGTCTGTCGACTGTCGACTTTTTTATTTCTTCCAAATAATTGGTGTTCCTATAGGTGTTTCTTCTGGATAATCAACCTCAACACCATCAAGTGCACTTTCGATTGCATCTTCTAAAAACACATTGGTAACCATTGCTTCATTTTCCCAGCAATCATCAATTGCACCTTTGTAAACCAATTCACGTTTTGAATTAAACAAGAAAACTTCGGGATTAAGAGTTGCGCCAAATCGTTTTGCAACCGATTGATCTTCATCTTTCAAATACATAAAATGAAGTTTTTGTAACTTAAAATGAAAGGCTGCAAGTTTCATCATTGCCAATGAATCTTCGGGCGATTGCTTATCATCATTTGAGTTAATTCCGATGATGCCAAAATTGTCATCTTCATATCTTTCAAAAAGTTTAACTAACCTTTCGCTGTATGCTTTTGACTGTGCTGAACTGTTGCATGTAAATATTACAGCCAACGCATACTTATCAGCATACTCATAATTTGAATGTTTCTGGTCGTCAAAACCAATCAAGTCGAATTCGGGTAATTTATCTCCTATCTGCATTTTTTTAATTTTAAAAATCTATTATTGAAGCGGCAAAATAAATGTATTATCATCGTAAATAAAACATGTAAAACATCATGTTTTTAAAGTGGCGTAAAAACAGAAATGACGATAACTGAAGTTACCAATACCAAATTAGAAAAAGCCTTCATCAAAGTTCATCATATCCTTTATAAAGATGACCCTAATTGGGTTTGTCCGCTCGAAAGTGATATCATTTCAGTTTTCGACCCTACACAAAATTTATATTACACAGGAGGTTCGGCAAAACGTTGGGTGATGTATGATGAGCAAAATAATTTAGTTGGCAGGGTTGCAGCTTTTTACAATGAAAAATATTTTCAGCAATCAGGAAAAAAAATTGGCGGCATCGGTTTTTTCGAATGTATCAACAATCAGCAGGCAGCCAACGAGCTATTCGACACTTGCAAAAATTGGCTTACACAACATGGTATTGAAGGAATGGACGGTCCGATAAATTTTGGAGAAAAAGATAGATTTTGGGGACTGATGGTTTCGGGATTTAAAAATCCTTCCTATCTCGAAAATTACAATCCCCCATATTATCGTCAGCTTTTCGAAAATTATGGTTTCGTTAAAAATGTTGAACAATCAACTTCCGAAATAACGTCTGATACTTTTAACCGTGAGCGTTTTAGCAAAATAGCGCAACGCGTACTCACCAATCCATCATATAAATTTGAGCATTACCGACAAAAAGATACAAAAAAATTTGCTGCTGATTTTCTCGAAATATACAATCAGGCATGGTCGCACCGTGTTGATTTTACTCCTATGACATTAGAACGTGTACAAACTGTACTTAAATCGATTAAGCCCATTTTGGTTGAAGATTTAACTTGGTTTGCTTATGCCAATAATGAACCAGCAGGATTTTTCATTAACACCATTGATGTGAATCAGATTTTTAAACACATGAAAGGAAAGATGGATTTATGGGGGAAGATTAAATTTTTATGGTACAAAAATTTTGGCAACATCAACCGTTCAAGAGGAATTGTTTTTGGTGTTATTCCAAAATATCAAAATCTTGGATTAGAAACCGGAATGATTATGAAAGTGTACGACAACATTCATCATCATCCCAACATGAAATCATCTGAATTGGCGTGGATTGGCGATTTCAACCCAAAAATGCATTCGTTATTTGATGCTCTTGGAGCAAAAACAACGAAAGTTCATCATACATTCAGAATAGCATTTTAATGAAATTGTATCTTGCAATAAAATACCAACAAATGAATAAAATATTTTCACTGATTCTGTTCATTTTTACATCAACCATATTGATGTCGCAAACTATTCAAAATGGCTCGTTTGAATTGGCTGATTCGAATGGAATATTAACGGGATGGAAAATAAACAATGGAGTTATCAAAAGAAGCACAGCACAGTTTCATTTTGGTTACCCGTTTATTGCAACCGATCAGGTATTTTTTATTTCAATAGAAAATGATACGGTGTCAACACCTATAAAAACGGGAAAAATATCCAACACTTTTGCTTTAATTGCTAGTCCCACAACTTTAAGTTTCGATGCATTTTATTTCCCCAATTTCAATGTTGAGCGATATAGCATTGAAATCCTATTTAGCAAATGGCAAAACAACCAACATGATACCATTTTGTATCAAAAAAACTTACTAAAAGCCATTACCGATTCGAATAATTTATTAACTATAAATTGGGCACAAAAGAAACTCGATTTACGCTACAGTTATCGTGATACAATAACTAAACCCGATACCGCACAAATTATCATTTCTAATGATGCTGTTCCTCCTTTTTCCAATTCAACTTATTTGCTCTTAGATAATTTTCAGTTTAGCAACATAAAAGCCGCGATTAATGAACTAAGCCTAAGAGATGCCATTCACATTTATCCGATACCAACTGCCGACAAACTCAATATTTCTTTGAATGAACCGGATCATTTCAATTATATTGTTTATGATTTGTTTGGAAAGGAGATTGAGAATGGCAGCGCAAAGCAACAAACTCAACTGAATGTTTCGGAATATAAAAATGGAATTTATTTTGTGCGCATCTTTTCTGAAAATGGAAAACATTTTACAGCAAAATTTATCGTAACAAAATAATTACTTTACTCATTAGAACGACAACGATTTTTGTATAATATTGCAGTTGAAAAATGAAGTTACTGTTGCATAACAGATAACAGAAAGCGATAAAATATTTATTTAAAATGGGAAAATCATCAGCACAAAGTGCTACACAAAATTCAATGGATAAAAGAAAATTACTTTCCGAACACCGCGAAAAATCATTACTTGGTGGAGGAACAACCCGAATAGATTCGCAACATAAAAAAGGAAAACTTACAGCAAGAGAACGAATTCATTTTTTGCTTGATGAAGGAAGTTTTGAAGAAATTGGTGCTTTTGTTATGCATCGCTCAAACGATTTTGGTATGGAAAACCAAAAAGTATTAAGCGATGGTGTTGTTACTGGTTACGGAACAATTAACGGAAGATTGGTCTATGTTTTCTCACAAGATTTTACTGTGTTTGGCGGTTCACTTTCTGAAACTTTTGCTGAGAAAATTTGCAAAGTGATGGACTTAGCCATGAAAAATGGCGCTCCAATAATAGGACTTAACGATTCGGGTGGAGCACGAATACAAGAAGGTGTTGTGTCGCTTGGCGGATATGCCGATATTTTTTACCGCAACACAATGGCTTCGGGTGTTATACCTCAAATTTCGGCAATCATGGGGCCATGCGCAGGTGGCGCAGTTTATAGTCCTGCTATTACCGATTTTATTATGATGGTTGAAAACACTTCATACATGTTTGTAACAGGACCAAATGTTGTTAAAACAGTTACACACGAAGAAGTTTCGAGTGAAGAACTTGGCGGGGCATCTGTTCATTCAACAAAAAGTGGTGTTGCACATTTTACAGCAGCAAATGAGATTGAGTGTATCAATCAGATAAAAAAATTATTAAGCTATATTCCTGAAAATTGCGAAGAACAAGTTCCACATTTGGAATACCAGAGTGGTGATGAAATGCGAATGGCATTAAAAGATATTATTCCCGAAAATGCCAATCAACCTTATGACATGCGAGATGTAATTAGCAATGTAGTTGACGAAGATTCGTTTTATGAAGTGCATAAGAATTTTGCCGAAAATATTGTTGTTGGATTTGCTCGTTTGGCAGGCAGAAGCATTGGTATTGTAGGCAATCAACCATCACAACTTGCAGGTTGTTTAGATATTCATTCATCACAAAAAGGTGCACGATTTGTACGTTTTTGCGACTCATTTAATATTCCCATTTTAACTTTTGAAGATGTGCCAGGATTTTTGCCTGGAACAGATCAGGAGTGGAATGCCATTATTACCAATGGTGCAAAATTATTATATGCATTTTGTGAAGCTACTGTTCCACGTGTTACTGTAATTACACGTAAGGCATACGGTGGAGCATATGATGTGATGAATTCAAAACACATTGGTTGCGATATGAATTTTGCATGGCCTACTGCCGAAATTGCTGTAATGGGTGCTAAAGGTGCTGCCGAAATTATTTTCAAAAAAGAAATCGATTCAGCTTCTGATCACGCTGCCGAGTTAGCAAAAAAAGAAAAAGAATATGGTGATTTATTTGCCAATCCTTACCGTGCTGCTGAACGTGGATTTATTGATGAAGTAATTTTCCCTGAAGAAACACGTTTGAAGTTGATCAAAGCATTTAAAATGCTTGAAAATAAAGTTGCCAACCTTCCAAGAAAAAAACATGGAAACATCCCGTTATAAAGATTTAAGATTTAAGATTTTAGAATTAAGATTTATTTTCCTTTGTGCCTTCGTATCACTGTGGTTAAGTTCTTTTTCTCAAAACGAGCAAAAGGTTTCATCAAACATTTCGAGTGTTACTGTTTTTATTAATCAAGCTCAGATAACCCGAATAGCCAAAGCATCACTTGATGCCGGAGTTACAACTTTGGTGTTTGATAAAATTTCGCCAATGATGAATACAAACAGTATTCAGGTTAGAGTAGATGCAAACATAACATTGCTATCTGTTTCAACACGTCAGGATTATTTAAAAGAAGATGAAAAACCCAAACAAGTTTTATTGCTCGAAGATTCGCTAGAAAAAATAAATGCTTCACTAAATGATTATAAATCTGAAAAAGAAAATATCATTTACGAGAAAGATTTAATGCTTGCCAATAAAAATACAGGCAGTAATCAAACAGGTGTGAAATCTGATGAGTTAGAAGACTTGATGACACTTTACAAAAAGAAACTGCGTGAGTTTAAAACCGAATGGTATCGCCTTAGTAATTTAGAAACAAAATACCATTTGTATAAGCAGAAAATTGAAAACCAATTAAACGAATTTCAAAATGGCGTGAATGCCAATGCGCCCGAAATTTTGGTAACCGTTAAAACGCTTTCACCAATTAACAATTCGAAAATAGAATTAAGTTATCTTGTTGGCAATGCAAGCTGGCAGCCATTTTACGACATTCGTGTTAGCGACACAAAATCGCCACTTCAATTAGTGAGCAAAGCATTTATAACACAGAATACGAAAGAAGAATGGAAAAATGTAACGATAAAACTTTCAACTTCAAACCCAAATGAAGGTGGTGTAAAACCTGAGTTGCAAACAAATTATTTAAGATTTTACCAACCACAACAATATGGATATACGCCCTCAACTGTTCATATTCAAACAGAACTTAATGACGTTGTAGTGAAGAGGAAAAAACCATTGGTTGATGCTGATGGGAAAGGTGGAGCGCCAAACTATTCAACGCCAATTGCAGAGTTATCCCAAACACCTGTAAACATCGAATTCAATGTAACTTCAGCATATTCCATTCCATCAGATAATCATCCACACCAAGTTGATTTAACAGTTGCAAAATTGGATGCAGTTTATGCTTATGGTGCTGTTCCAAAGTTGGATAAAGATGCATTCATTACTGCAAAAGTCTCGGGAAACGATTTGGTAAACCAGATAAGCGGTGAAGCCAATGTATATGTCGAAGGAACATTTATCGGTAAAACGTATATCAATGGAACCACCAACGATTCGGTGCTTCTTTCGTTAGGAAGAGATAAGCGAATTCAAATTCAACGTTTAAAATTAAAAGATTTTAGCAGCTGTTCGTTTGTTGGTTCTAATAAAAAAGAATTGAATACTTGGGAAATAAAATTACGCAACACACGCAAAGAGCAAATCATGCTCATAGTTGAAGACCAAATTCCAGTTTCATCTGATAAAGATATTGAGATAAAATTGATAGATGCAGGTAAAGCAAATTATGACGAAACTACAGGTAAATTAACTTGGAATATATTGATGGATGCTGAACAATCGCAGAGTTTGAAATTTTCTTTTGAAGTAAAATATCCAAAAGAAAAACAAATTTCAGGGTACTAAAATCTCATGAAATTAAAATCATTTCTTGCAAAATTATTTGCTTCCTTCATCTCAAAAAAAGTTGAAAGTGAAAGTCTTAATGCATTAAGTTTTCAAGATAAAATATTTCAAGAAATCATTTCTAAAGCCTCTCAAACCAAATTCGGTATTGATCATCATTTCTCTTCAATAATAAATTATGAAGACTTCAAAAAAGCTGTTCCTGTAAGAGATTACGAGGATTTAAAAAAATATATAGATGAAGCAGTTGAAGGAAATGAAAATATTTTATGGCCAGGAAAACCATTGTACTGGAGTAAAACTTCAGGTACAACATCAGGCATAAAATATATTCCAATCACAAAAGATTCTATTCCATTTCATATCAACTCGGCACGCAATGCATTGCTTTGTTATATTGCCGAAACAGGCAATGCTTATTTTGTAGATGGCAAATTAATTTTTCTTTCGGGAAGTCCTGAGTTAGAAACCAAAAATGGCATTCATGTAGGAAGATTAAGCGGCATTGTAAACCATCATATTCCTGCATATTTACGCAGAAATCAAATGCCATCCTACCTCACCAATTGCATTGATGACTGGGAAACTAAAGTTGACAAAATCGTTGATGAAACAATTAATCAAAACATGACGTTGATAAGTGGAATTCCTCCTTGGGTACAAATGTATTTTGATAAATTGACTGAAAAATCTGGTAAAAAAATAAAAGATATTTTCCCAAATTTTACATTGTTTGTTTATGGTGGTGTAAACTTTGAGCCTTACAGAAACAAGATAGAACAAAGCATCGGTAAAAAAATTGACACCATCGAAACGTATCCTGCAAGTGAAGGTTTTATTGCATATCAAAATTCTCAAACTGAAAATGGTTTGTTACTTTTAACCAATAACGGAATGTTTTATGAGTTCCTGCCTGTTGATGAATTCTTTAGTGAAAATCCAACACGAATTTCATTAAAAGATATTGAACTCAATAAAAACTATGCACTCGTTTTAAACACTAATGCTGGCTTGTTTGGTTATAGTATAGGCGATACAGTAAAGTTTATTTCTAAAAACCCCTATAAAATTTTAGTAACCGGACGTATCAAACATTTCATTTCGGCATTTGGCGAGCATGTTATTGGAGAAGAAGTTGAACAGGCCTTGATGAAAATAGCAATTGAAGAAAATGTGGAGGTGATTGAATTTACAGTAGCTCCAATGGTTTCACCCGAGAATGGTTTACCTTATCATGAATGGTTTGTTGAGTTTGGAAAATTGCCCAACGATATCAACTCATTTGCAGATAAAATTGATAAAGTTCTTCAGCAAAAAAACATCTATTACAAAGATTTGATTGTTGGAAATATTCTTCGTCCGCTTGTGTTGCGTGTGATGAAAAAAAATTCGTTTATAGAATTTATGAAATCAGAAGGGAAACTTGGCGGACAAAATAAAGTTCCTAGATTAAGTAACGACAGAAAAATTGCAGATAAACTGATTGAATTTATTGCCTAATATTTAACAACTATGAACAAACTCATCCTAAAAGAAACACAACTTGCAACTCAAATTCATTTTATTCGAGGAGAACAAGTGATGCTCGATTTTGATTTAGCAGCTCTTTACGGAGTTGAAACCAAAGTTTTAAAACAAACCGTCAAACGAAACATTGAACGATTTCCAGAAGATTTCATGTTTGAACTTACAATACAAGAATTGACCAACTTGAGGTCACAAATTGTGACCTCAAGTTGGGGAGGAATTCGTTATCAACCTTTTGCATTCACCGAACAAGGTGTAGCAATGCTTTCAGGGATTTTAAAATCTGAAAGAGCAATTGAAGTGAACATTGCCATCATGCGAACTTTTGTTCAATTGCGAAAATTAATGTCGTCAAATGATGAACTCGCCAAAAAGATTAATGATATGGAGAAAAAATATGACGAACAATTTCATGTTATATTTGAAGCCATTAAGCAATTAATTGTTGAAGAAAACAAACCAAGAAAAGTGATTGGTTTTCGTAAATAAAAAACTCTGCGTACTTTGCACCTCAGCATTTAAAATAAATGACACAAAAGAAAAAAATAGCAATTCTCGGAAGCAC
>CANKGI010000116.1 GCA_947481365.1 Bacteroidota bacterium
CCAGAAGTAATCAACACTCTTCCGTCAAAATCAACTTTTAAATGAACTGTTGACTGAGGCAATTCGTTCCAGATAATTGGCAACGCACTTCCACTGATAAAAAATCCGCATGCCACTCCGAAGCCATGTCCGTAAGGCATTTTCCCATGTTTATTTTTCCAGTCGGCTTGTTTTGTTACTCTATCAATTGCTTCTTTCACTCCATTTGAAGTGATGCGATATTGACCAACGGTAAGAGAATTCGGTTCAAGGAAATTCTTGATGCGCATTTCCACTGGATCCATATTGATACGGTGTGCAATATCATCAATCATCGACTCAACTGCGAAGCGTGAATTAACAGCTCCATGTCCGCGCATGGCACCACATTGCGGTTTGTTGGTGTACACACGATGCGTGCGAAAACCAAAATTATCTAATTTATACGGAGCTTGTAAAAGCACACCATTGTAATATGAAGTAACAATTCCAAAACTTCCGTAAGCACCGCCATCAATAGCAATTTCGGCATCAAGTACTTTCAGCATTCCATCTTTATTTGCTCCAAGTTGAATCTCCATTTTTGTTGGATGCCTGCCATGATTATTGAGAAACACTTCTTCGCGCGATAAACGTACACGACAAGGTTTTCCTGTTTTACGGGCAATGTGTGCAACAATAATTTCGTGTGCAAAAGGATCACTCTTACCTCCAAATCCACCACCTAAATATGGTTTAATTACACGCACTCTTCCAAGCGGAACTTCCATTGTTTTGGCTAAAGCACGATGTAAATAATGCGTAACCTGTGTTGCCGAAATCATCGTTAATCCATTCTCATCCCAAAAAGCAGTTGATGCATGTGGTTCGGTAAATCCGTGGTTGATGCCCATCATTTCAAAACTCATTTTCGAAACCACTTCAGCATCTTTTAATCCTTGTTGTTGATCACCAAAACGCAACTCCGCTTTTTTGTGAACATTGTTATTGAACTTCGTTGTGTTATGAATTTTTTCAGCAGTACCAATATCATTCAATGATTCATCAATCGTTAAAAATGCTTTTAATGGTTCGTATTTTACTTTTACTAGTTTGCAAGCTTCGAAAGCAATTTCTTCCGTATCGGCAGCAACTGCAGCAACATATTCTCCAACAAAACGGGTCTTCTCAATAGCCATTGCAGTTTCATCTTGCGAAAGCGGCAACACACCAAACGTAATGGGCAATTCGGCTCCGGTTGCGATGTAACGCACACCTTGAAGTTTCATTGCTTCAGTTGTATCGATGTTTAAAATTTTTGCATGAGGAAAAATGCTCTTTACAAATTTGATATGTAAAGCATCTTTCGTTTTATGATCATCAGCATAATCGGCAATGCCTTGTACTTTTTTTGTTGCTTCGATATAAGGTCTTGGCACACCAACGGTTCCGTTTGATGTTTGAGGTTTGTTGTTTGAAGTTTTCTTTCCTGAGAATTCTTCGTTTGCATACTCAGCAACAGCAGCAATAATTTTTTTGTAACCTGTGCATCTGCATAAATTTCCGGAGAGCGCATCTTTAATTTCATGCAACGAAGGGTTCGGATTTTTCTTTACAAAATCTAATGCTGTAATGACCATTCCGGGAGTACAAAAACCACATTGTATGGCACCTTTCTCAACAAACTTTTCTTGCAATCTGTTGAGTTCTCCGTTTTGCGAAACACCTTCAATAGTAGTTATTTCGGCACCATCAAAACGCAAGGCCGGTGTGATGCAACTCAACACAGGTTCATTATTTACGATGACAGTACATGCTCCACAACTTCCCTGTTCGCAACCAACTTTTGTTCCGGTTAATCCAACTTTTTCTCGAATCACATGCGAAAGCATTTCGTGTTCGTTTACCAGAAGATCAAAATTCTTTCCGTTAACTTTTATATTTATCTGCTTCATTTATCTTTAAATTTTATTTCGCTCCTAAGAGCTTCCTTGTTTGGTCTTTTATATTAAGATTAATCTCCTACGGAGATTTTTTCTGATAGCTTATTTCGTTCTTTATTTAGTTTATCAATCTTTTCAACTTTGATTTAATTTTTCTGTCAATACCATTTCGCTCCTACGGAGCTTCTTCGTTTGTTGTTTTATCTTCTATTAATATTAATCTCCTACGGAGATTTTTTTGCTCAACATTCTTCCCAATTCTTCATTAAATCTACCTTTTTAACTCCGTAGGAGTTTAATCTTAATAGCAAATCATATAAAATATTAATTGAGCTCCGTAGGAGCGATATCTCTTTCTTCAAAATTAAAAATATATTTTTCATCGTATTCGATTTTGTACGATTTCAAAAATTCAATATATTCTTCCTTAAACGATAATTTCTGGTGATGCACTTCCTGATTATTAATATATGCAATTACCTTATTTAATTGTGACTGCGAAACAGAAAACGCCCCAAATCCTTCCTGCCATTGAAATTTACCAATCACAAATTTATTTACATTAATCCATTTTGATGAACTTGCTTTAATGTCTTTCATTAAATCGGAAAGTAAACAGTTTGGTTTAATGCTCAATAAAATATGAATATGATTTGGAATTCCATTTATAGCAAATACTTTTTGTTGATTATTATTTACAATTCCACAGATGTATTTAAAGAGTTCATCTTGCCATTTTTTACTAATAAAATCCCCTCTGCCTTTAACAGCAAAAACGGTGTGAACATATATTTGCGAAAATGTATTAGCCATTTTTATTTCGCTCCTACGGAGCTTCTTTGTTTTGTTCTTTTATTTACTATTAAGATATATCCCCTACGGGGAAATTTAATTATTTTTTGGTTTTATTTATCTTCATTATTTTTAATATATGTGTCATTCCAATTCATATTTTTATTATTTTTTTTCAACTCCGTAGGAGTTATCATAATAGAAAAATTCAATAAATAATATTTAAGCTCCGTAGGAGCGATACTTTATAAATTATCAATTACAGTTTTTAACGAACTCCTCACTTCCATTGCCATTTGTGCAAGTTCATCATTTTTTATTGCCATCATCGAGGCAGTAGGATCAACTGCGCTTACTTCAATTTTGTCTCTTTCAATTTCCTGAACAACAATATTACAAGGTAACATGGTGCCAATTTTATCTTCGAGTTGCAATGCACGATAGGCAAAATTTGGATTGCATGCACCCAAAATTTTATACTTCCTAAAATCAACATTGAGTTTATTTTTCAACGTTTCACTCATATCTATTTCGGTTACAATTCCGAAACTCTGTTTCTTCAACTCTTCGGTAACTTTTGCAATTGCTGTTGAAAAATCACAATCTACTATTTTTGAAAAATGGTAACTCATAGCATACATTTTTAAATTCCCGCTCCAATACTTTTTCCACCATCAACATACAATGTTTGTCCTGTGATGAATTGTGTTTTATCGGATGAAAGAAATGCAACTGCATTTGCCACATCAGCCGGTAATCCCATTGTTCGTGTTGGTTGTGCATCAATCAATTTTTGCAATACTTCTTTCTCCAATTTTTGTGTGAGTGGTGTATCAATCAAACCCGGTGCAATGGCATTTACACACACATTGTATTTTCCCAACTCAAGCGCTAAAACACGTGTCATTCCAACCACTCCAGCTTTCGATGCCGAGTAATTACTTTGTCCGCGATTGCCCAACCACGCACGTGAAGCGATGTTTACAATACGTCCACCATTTTGTTGTTTCATCAATTTACCAGCTTCACGACACATCAACCACGTTCCTTTTAAATTGATGTTTACCACCAAATCAAAATCTTCAACCGGCATATTCCAAATCATATTATCGCGAATAATTCCGGCATTATTTACCAGCACATCCACTCTCGAAAATTCTGTTTTTACTTTTTCAAAAAGTACCTGCACATCTTTCTCATTGCAAATATCGGCTTTGATAAATTTTACTTTGTCTGCTCCAAATTCGGATGAAAGTTTATTGCCATTTTCTTCATCCTCATCAACAGCTACTACAAAATAATTGTCGTTTACAAATCGCTCAACGATGGCTTTGCCAATACCTTTTGCGGCTCCGGTTACAATTGAAATTCTTTTATTCATATGTAGTTATTCGTTATAAAGTTATTGAGTTATTTGAATCAGTTGACTGTCGACTGTTGACCGTGGACATTTTTACATTTTTCATTTCAATTAATTTAGCCAAAATGCTAATGGCAATTTCATCCGGTCCTTCCGCCAAAATATCTATGCCCATTGGCATATCAATTTTATCGAGATCTTCTTTTGTTCCAACACCAGCATCCACAAACATTTTCTTGGTCATTTCTACTTTGCGATGACTACCAATCATTCCCAAATATGCAAATGGTTTTTTGATGCAAAATGCTAAAATTTCTCTATCCATAGGATGGCTGTAAGTCATGATGCAAATAAAAACCTGCTCATCAAATGGCAACAAAGGCAATGCTTGCTGATGTGGCAAATTCATTTTATTAATAGCCCCACCTAAATCCCTGTCTACCGACAAGGCAGGCTCCCCGAGGGGGAGGACTTCATTCAAATATTCTTTTCTATCGTCAATTAAAAAAACTTCGAAATCAAAACTTGTCGCATATTTTGCGAGTGCTTGTCCGGTGTGTCCGGCACCAAAAATGTATAATTTATTTTTCTTCAAAATGGGTTCAATAAAAATTTCAACTGTTCCTCCGCAACACATATCGTGCTGATTCAGTAAATCATGTTTAAACACTTTTGCTTCGCGTTTCTTCAAAACTGAAAGTGCATTTTCTATCACTTTCTTTTCGAGATCACCACCGCCAATTGTACTGCTAATACTGCCATCTTCGTATACCAACATTTTTGCACCAACTTTTCTGGGTGTAGAACCTTTGGTTGTAATAATGGTACATAAAGCAACATTTACATTTTGTTTCTGAGCGTCAACAATATCATCATATACCAATTTCACGCTTCTATTTTTGGGTTTACAAATCGATTATACTCTTCTCTATTGTTGATATTAATTAGCACGCCATCATCTTCTACCTCAACATTATTCCTTTTAAAATTTGAAAACAATTCTTTGAGGTTTAAATTATTATTGTTGTTGCTTTTGATGAACGAAATAACATCTTTTCCAAGCAAAACAGGATGACCATTTTTACCATCAAATATTGGCGAAGTAATGCTTCCCGAAAAGCCGTCAATCAATTTCGTAATGGTGTTTGTTTTAACTAAAGGATGATCAACCGGATGCATAAAACACAATTCGTTTTCGCCAATTAATTCAATACCTAATTTTAACGAATATAATTTACCCAAATCTGGTTTTTCATTCTTCACTAAAATAATGTCGCTAATAAATTGATCATAATATTCTGCCCATTCATTTTGGCAAAACAAAGCATTCATTACAACTATTATTTTTCCAATCCCAGCACACTTGTAGTCATTTATAATTTTTGGCAAAAATGTAAGTTTCCCGATTGGCAAAAAAGCTTTCGGAAACTGCATTCTTTCAGAGTTTCCTCCCGCCAATATTATAGCTGAAACACTTTCTTTTAACTCCATATTATGTATTGTAAACTTATAGGCGAACGTAAAAATAAAACATGACAAAAGTCATTGCATTCTGTGATGCCAATCATACTAAAATATGAGATTAAAATGTCAATTTGTTTAAGCCATAGATAAAAACATCTAACCATTTTTTATCTGCTCCTAAAAAGTTTATTAATTATTAACCATACTAAACTAAATTTTTAAATGAAATCATTACAACAATTATTAACCGAATGTGAAACTTTAGCTTTCGATTTAAATTTCACCAGAGCTAAGAAATGGAAGGCAGAAGATAAATCTAGAATTCTTGTTGGCTACTTGCCAATTTATATCCCTCGCGAAATTATTCATGCTGCAAATGGAATGGCTGTTGGTATTATGGGAGCAGGCGATAGAAAACAAATTATCAAAGGTGATGCCTATTATCAATCATACATCTGCCACTTTCCTCGTGGAATTATAGAAATGGCACTTGATACCAATTTAGAAGAATTTGATGGATTTCTTTTCCCGGCAATTTGTGATTGTGTAAGAAATTTATCGGGTATGTTTAAGCTTTCAAAAAAAGGAAAATTTCAACGCTACTTTGATTATCCTCAAAATTTTGATCCATTTATTGGTGGAACTTTTTACACTCAGGAAATGGAGAAAGTGATTGATGATATGTTTAAGATTAATGGCGTAAAAGTTACCGCTGAAGGAATAAACAAAGCCATTAAGCTTTATAACATCAATCGTCAGCTTATCGAAAAAATATACAACATACGTGACGAAAGACCATGGCAATTATCGGCTGTAGACATGTATCATATTCTTCGTGCAGGATTAACCATTACCGTTGAAGAGCACAATGAAATTTTGGAGCAAGTACTTCACCACATAAAAGAAGAAAGAGGCGAACCGATGGATAATATCCGTGTAGTGATTTCGGGTTCATTTTGTGAGCAACCACCAATTGGTTTAATCAAATCAATTGAAATGGCAGGATGTTATATTGTTGAAGATGATTTCATGTTAGGCTCTCGCTGGATTCAAGGAGACATCAAAGACAACACTTCAAATCCACTTGAAGCATTAGGTAATGCATACATTCATCAAAGCACTTTCTCTTCGGCATATTACGATGTTGGAAACCCTAAAGGAAAACGACTGGTTGATTTGGCAAGAAAAAGAAAAGCTGATGGTGTAATTTTCTGCGCTGCAAGTTTCTGCGACCCAGCTTTGCTCGACCGACCTGAAATGCAAAAAGAATGTGACCATGCCGGATTACCACATATCAATTTCCAGTTTCACGAAAACACAGGACAATTTAAAGTAATTAAAGAACAAGCAGGAACATTTTCGGATTCGATAAAACTGTGGGCCTAAAAAGTCCACCGACCACAGTCGACTGTCGACCGTGGACCGTTGACAAAAAATAGAAATTTAAAAAATACTAACCCAAAAAAATAAAATAAAAAATTATGGCTGAACCAAAAGACGCTATCAAAGAAAATAGCATGATCATCCAAAAAGAGATGCTCGCAAAACAATTTAAAGAATTGAGTATGGCAACTGAACTTGGTAAAAAAGTAGTTTATACTTTTGTTCCCGGTAACCTTACCGAACTCATTCTGTCGTTTGATATGTTACCTGTATATCCCGAAATCAATGCATTGCAATCGGGTATGAGGAAAAAATCTGCCGAATATATTCGTGATGCCGAGAAAATTGGTTTCTCTGAAGACGTTTGTACTTATGTAAAATGTGATATCGGAATGATGTTGAATGGAAACATCGGTCCAACGGGTGAAAAACTTCCACCACCTGATTTGTTGTTGTTGAGCTATACGGGTTGTTTCACCTTTTTAAAATGGTTTGAAAATTTAGAGCGCTTGTATCCGGGTGTGCCTGTTGCCATGTTACACACTCCTTATCAGGAAGACGGAAATATTTCAAAAGATCAGATTGATTATATGCTGAAACAGTTGAAGGAAGAAGTAATTCCGAAAATGGAGCAAGTTTCAGGACAAAAATACGACCATGCACGTCTTTCAAAAATGATGGAAAACTCTGCAAAAGCAGAAGATCTATTAGTGAAAATTTTAGAAAGTGCTAAAAATGTACCATCGCCAATTGATGCCTATTTTGCTGGTGTATATTATATCGGACCTATTTTTACTGCATTCCGCGGAACACAAGAGGCAGTTGATTATTATACTGAATTATGGAAAGAGGTTCAGGAAAGAATGAGACTTGGTCTTGGCCCTGTTACCCCTGAAGGCGAAATCAAAGAAGAGAAATTTAGATTGGTTGTTGAAGGTCCGCCTAACTGGACAAACTTCCGTGAGTTTTGGAAAATATTTTATGATATGGGTGCTGTTATCGTAGCATCATCGTATACAAAAGTTGGTGGCGTTTACGATACAGGTTTCCGTCACGACCCTAAAGAACCACTCGAAAGTTTAGCAAAATATTGCATGGGTGTTTATACCAATTTAAATCTGCCTCAGCGTGTTGAAATGCTTGAAAATTATGTAAAAGATTACAAAGCTGATGGTTTCCTTATCAATTCAATCAAGAGTTGTAATTCTTTCTCTGCAGGTCAGCTAATGATTATGCGCGAAATTGAACAACGTGCAAGTGTGCCAGTAGGATTTATCGAATCGGATTTGGTTGACCCTCGTTACTTCTCTTATGCGAATATTAAGAATCGTTTGGAGTCATATTTCCAAATGCTTGAGCAACGTAAAATTATTTTAAAACAAGAAGAAGTTGTGTAATAATATGACGATAGTCAAGCATTGTCATTCAGTTGTAATTAATAGAAAAAAAATACGCAAAGTGAATGACAACAGAATGACACAAAATGGATGACAAAATTTAAAAAATAAATAAAACTAAACATGAATAAATATTATCTCGGAGTTGACCTTGGATCAACAACTTCAAAGGCGGTAATCATCAACGAGCAAGATGAGATTATCGGAAGAGGAATAACAAACACACGAGCAAATTATTCGGTAGCTGCCGACATTGCACGTGACGAAGCTATTTACAACGCACGCTTTTCTATTCTCAAGAAAAAACTGGAAGCAGAAATTGCAACCAATCCTTCTTACCGAAAATATATTGAAGATTTAGAAAGCGTTTTTCAATATGAGCAATTTAAAGTTCGTTTAGACAGGCTTGGAGAAGAGCTTGTAAAAACATGCGATAACGTTTACAAAGAAGAAAAAAAACATGCCGAAATTCTTGGTCATCTGAGAAATATTCGCAGGGCTTTTAAGCCCGTTATCAAACACGATTATTTGTACAATAATCTTGGTGCAAAAAATCAATTTTTCCGCGACATCGTTTCAGAAAAATACAACGAAGAAGTGAGCAAACTCGACATGTCTTTATTTGAGCCTTTGATGATTGTTTGGGATAAGAGTATTAGCCCAGCTGAAAACGAAAGAGTCCATTTTAATTTCAGAGAATTGGTTGAAAAATCAATGGATGAATTAAAAGAGAAATATAAAAACCTTGCCGACTCAGCAACCAATCATGAGAGCGTAAATTTTGATGCAGAGTTAAATTTATTGAAAGGAAATTTTGAACAAGTTTCTGAAACACTTCGCGAACACATTTACGAAATTGCTGATATCGAATTTAACATTGCAAACATGACTGGAACTGGTTACGGACGCGCGTTGCTTCCTTTCCCTCAAGAATGTATTCGTTCTGAAATTTTGTGTCATGCATTTGGTGCACATGCCATTTTCCCAAACACAAGAACTGTTCTTGATATTGGCGGACAAGATACAAAAGCCATTCAGGTTGATAAATACGGATTGGTTACAAGTTTCCAAATGAATGACAGATGTGCAGCAGGTTGCGGTCGTTATCTCGGATACATTGCTGATGAAATGAGTATTTCGTTAAACGAGCTCGGACCAATGGCAATGAAAGCCGAAAAGGAAGTTGTTATCTGTTCAACATGTACAGTTTTTGCCGGAGCTGAATTGCGTGAGTTAACAAATCTTGGAGAAAAACGTGAAGACATTTTAGGTGGATTACACAAAGCAATTATCATGCGTGCCATGTCG
>CANKGI010000117.1 GCA_947481365.1 Bacteroidota bacterium
CCGAGCACTTCTGCATTTGCTTCTGATCCATCAGACCCAACCAAAGCGATATTTAATGCAAATGATGCTTCGCTGAATGTGGGCAATGGAAAACATACGTATTCGTTGATTTACAATTACACAATAAATGTTCCTGCATCAACAGTAACGTGTGCTACTGCCGATACTACAAACATTACGGTAGAGGAACCACCAACGCTTACTATTCTTACAAAGCTTTTAGAAAAATGTGCTGATGATTCTGTGTTTGGTCCGTTGGGACTTGTTGTTTCTGACGCTAGTACTTACACAACAAACTGGAAACATTTTGGAAACGGACATTGGCAAAATCCGAATGACACAACCAAACAGCTCATCTATTATATAAGAGACACAAGTGATATAGGAGCAATATACATAGGCATTAAAGCATATACATTAAAGAACAATACATGCCCGATTGCCGAAGATACTGCAACATTGCAAATCGATCCGAAGCCGGATGCCGAAATCAGTTGTATAGATTGTGAAGGTTGTGAGCCATTAAATCCGGTGCTCATACCAAAACCAAATACCATTAAAGTAACATACGTATGGTCGGTTGATGGTGTGATTAAACCTACTGCCGATACACTCAAAATAAATATACCGCGTTACGGTGCGCACACTGCTATTCTCGGGGTAACAACACCTGCTGGATGTACTGTTATTTCTAAACCAAAAAACATAAAAGTGTATGCTACTCCGGTTGCAATGTTTGAACCATCACCAGAAGTAACAACTGTAGCAAGACCCTATTTTGATTTTATCAATCAGTCTTCAACACCTGATGGTACTAACATCTCAAAATGTTTGTGGAACTTTGGTCCTGAAACAACAGGTGGACAAGATCGCACATCAATTGATTGCAATCCTAAGGGAATAAACTTTGCTTCGGAAACTGGAGTGAAACCGATAAAATTACAGGTAACTACTGAGTATGGTTGTGTGAATGAATATACAACAACGGTTACTATTGATCCGGATATCACCGTATTTATTCCGAATGCATTTTACCCTGAAAGTACTATTGATGGTGTTACTACACCTTGTCCTAACGGAGATGCTGAATGTAACACAACATTTAAACCGGCTGCAAAAGGTTATTTATCAATTGAAATATTTGTGTTTAACAGATGGGGACAACAAGTATTTCATACCACTGATGGAACCAAAGGTTGGAATGGTTACGTAGACAATAACACTAGCGGAATTAAATGTCAGCAGGATGTTTACATTTATCAAATCAATGCTACATCGTATAGTAACAAAACATACAAATACTCTGGTTCTGTTACATTATTGAGATAATTAATTTAGACTTTATAAACCCAAGAAAGCCCGGTGATTTTTCATCGGGTTTTTTTATGCATAATATTTAGAACAAAAAATATATTTTGCTGTGAAAGAAAAAATGATGAACGAAGAAAAAAATCCATGGACATTACTTGATAAAAAAACTGTTTACGAATCGCCATGGATAAGTGTATCGCACCATGATGTGCTTAACCCTGCCGGAAACCCCGGAACATATTCAATCGTTCATTTTAAAAATTTTGCCATTGGTGTATTGCCTCTTGATAAAGATTATAACACCTGGATTGTTGGTCAGTTTCGTTACCCTTTTAATATGTACACATGGGAAATTCCCGAAGGTGGTGGTCCATTAAAAATTGACCCACTCGAATCGGCAAAACGAGAGTTGCAAGAAGAATGCGGCATAGTTGCAAATAAATTTACATTCATTCAGCACATGCAATTAAGCAATTCGGCAACCGATGAAGTTGCATATCTTTTTATTGCTCAAGATTTATCATTTACCAAATCATCGCCTGATGAAAACGAAGAATTGCATGTTAAAAAAATTCATTTCGATGAATTGTATAAAATGGTTGAGGAAGGAAAAATTACCGATAGCCTAACTGTTACGGCTGTTCTTAAAGCTAAACTTTTGATGCTTGAAGGAAAATTATAAAATTAATTTCATCAAAAAATCATCACATAAAGTTTCTCCAAGTTGAAACGTTCGTATGGTAAAAGTTTCGAAACCAAATTTTTTATAAAAATCGATGGCTCTTGTATTCTCTTGCCAAACGCCCAGAAACAAAGTCTCAAAATGATTTTGCTTTGAATAATTTATGGCTTCAATCATTAATTCCTTCCCTACTTTTTTATCGAAATAATTTTTAAGGACGTAAATTTTTTCGAGTTCAATATTATTTTCAGTGGTTAATTTTTCGTGAGTTACATTTTTAATCAGCTTCGTATATCCAATTGGATTTTCATTATCAAAAGCAATAAAATATTGAATGGTTGAATTCAATAAATTTTCAATAATCAATTCAACAGAGTATGCTTTTTTGATGTATTGTTGCATATCCTCCTCGGTGTGATATGGCCTGAAAGTGTCGTAAAATGTAGTTCCGCCAAGTTCGGATAGAACTTTTGCATCTGCAATGGTAGCTTTTCGAATATGGAGTTTCATTTCTTCTTTTTTAATAATGCCAAATGATCATTGACCAAAACAGCTTCGTGAATATACTGCTGCAAAATTTCACTTTTTAGTGGTTTATGTTCTTCAAAAATCCAATGACGAATATATGTTTGTCCTGAATTGGCTTTGAGTAGTCCATACTCATCACTCATATGAACACCATTGCAAAAACCAAGAATAAAATTTTTGTTTTTGTGCAGCGCAAAATAAAAGAGTAAACCTTTATACGTATAAAACGGAACGGTATATTTTATCCCCTCAACTACTTCGGGAATGCTCGATAAAATAAGTTTACGAGCAATATTGAATTGTTTTTGTTGCCACGGTTTGAGGTCGTGATAAAACGATTCGATATCAGCATATTTTTTCAATCTAAAAAATTATGGCCTTCTTTGTTGAGCCTGAGCTGGCCCTTGCATAATTTGTTGCAAATTTCTTTTTGCCATCACAAAATCAGGAAACACTTTTATTGCCGATTCGAAAAAGTTTTTTGCTTCTGCTAAATTTCTTTTTTGAGCAAAAATATATCCTTTAAAATTGAGTGCTGCAGCCAAAATAGGAACTTTTTGTTTTTGCTGTTCGCTCACAAAAATATCCAAACTATCATGACTGTTTGGCGCTTTTGCCAAAACTTCGTCAACCACTTTTGATGCTTCTTCTAAATTTCCTGCCTGAAAATGCATCGTACCAATTTGGTATTTGTATGATAATTTATTGGTGATTTCATACAAGGTTGTAAATGTTTTTAACACGCCATCGTAATCGCCTAACTCTTGTTGAACAATTGATTTTACCTGTAAGAATTTTTCTTCTTTGGGATGACGTTTTAATACTGGATCAATTGTTTTCGACACCGCTTCTACATTATTCATAGCTGCATATAATTCGGGTAACGAATCTTGATAAGCCACCAATCCCGAATCCTGAACAAGCATCATTTGTATGGCCATAATAGCTGTTGAGTAATCTTTCAACTCCATACTTCGGGTGTAAAGTTTTTTGTATGTTTCAATTCCCACAGCATTTTTATCTGATGAATTTGAAACCGATGAATTGTTACATGCAAATAAAAAAGATGCTGCAATGGCAATAAGAATAATGTTTTTCATGACTGATGATTTATTAAAAAGTTGTTACAAATAGTTTTGAGTGTTTCGTTCATAGGAGTAAACTGAAAATCGATTGTTTCAGTAATTTTTTTGCTGCTATAATAAAATGTATTTCGAGCCGAGCGAGCTGTTTCTCTAGTAATTGAAGGCGTTTTACCAGTAAATAGACTCTTTAAACCATCAGCCATCCATGCTAATTGTGACAACATGAATCCCGCATGTATTGATGGTTTTTTCTTATTAAAATGTGTTGCAACCGTATCAAGAAAATTTTTCATTAACAGATTTTCGCCAACCAAAATAAATCGATTCGAAAAAATATTTTTCTCCATTAATTTAATCATAACTGTAGAAACATCTTTCACATCAACATACCCTCCTGTTCCTAAAGTATAAAAAGGCATTCCGCGCCAAACCATATTAAATAAGCGACACGAGCCTTTTTCCCAATCACCTGTGCCTAAAATAATTCCTGGATTAACAATCACCGCATTCAAACCCTCCTCAACTCCACGCCAAACTTCCATTTCGGCTTTATATTTACTGATGGCATAATTGCTGTTGTTTTTCGATTCTGTCCATTTCATTTTTTCAGAAATATGTTCACCCGATTTACCTCTTCCAATAGCCGCAATCGAACTTACATGACAGAATTTTTTAACACCTTTCATTAACGAAAGATTAATCATGTTTGTCGTTCCATCCACATTGATGTGCATCATTTGGTCTCTGTCCTTTTGCACAAATGAAACTACTGCAGCACAATGATAAACTTCATCAATACCTTCAAGTGCAAGCTCTAAAGCCGGAACATCAAGCAAATCTGCAACCGCCCAGGTAAGTCTGTTTTTAATTTGTTGATGAGCACTTTTATCGGTGAAATAGGAGGAGAAAATAAATTCAAATTCGGCAAGACTAGAATGCTCACGTTTAAACGCACGAACGCTATTGCCTTTTTCGAGCAACATGCAAACTACATGTGAACCAAGGAAACCGCTAGCTCCGCTTACTGCAATCAAGTGTGGAAATGTTTATTAATGAGGTCGCAAATTAAACTATTTTGCCACAAGATAAAATTTTATGCAACTCAGCGATTACCTCAGTCCCGTTAAAGAAGAAGTATTTAAATCCATCAAAGAAAGTTCGCCAAAAAGCATGGTGAATGTGCTTGATATTCATGTAAAAAATATTCCTGATCTCGAAAATATTCATCTGGCAATCATTGGTGTGAATGAAGACCGATTGCACGAATTGCATGATGGTGCTGCACTTTCGGCTGATGAAGTTAGGAAACATTTTTACAAATTAGTTAAGCCTAAATTCGATATTAGAATAGCCGACCTTGGTAATATTGAAGCTGGTTCGAGTGTTAATGATACGCTGTTTGCATTGAGCAATTGTGTAAGATACTTGCTTGAGCGAAAAATTGTTACCATCATTATCGGAGGAACACAAGACCTGGCATATGCACAATACACAGCCTACGAAGGCATTAATCCGAATTTAAATTTGGTGTGTGCCGATGCAAAAATTGATTTAAAGTTGAATGAAGTATCTCCTATCACTTCAAATTATTTATATAAAATCATTTCACATCAGCCAAATTATTTGTTCAACATTGCTCACATTGGCAATCAAAATTATTTTGTAGAGCAAGAAAGTTTAGACTCATTTGAAAAAATGAATTTTGATATTTCCCGACTTGGAAATATCAGAAGCAAAATACAGGACGCTGAGCCACTGTTGCGCAATGCCGACATGTTAATGATGAGCATGAATTGCGTTCGTGCTGCCGATTCTCCAGCATCAATTGAAGCCAACCCAAATGGTTTTTTTGGCGAAGAAGCTTGTCAGATTATGCGTTATGCAGGCATGAGTAACGAACTTTCATCGGCTGGATTTTACGACATCACCACTAAAAAGGATATTGAAGGAAGAAGTACAAAATTGGTTTCACAAATGATTTGGTATTTTATTGATGGATATTATAACCGCAAAAATGATTATCCGGTTGCCGATAGCAATGAGTATATGATTTACCGCACATCACTAAAAAACAACAATTACGAAATTGTATTTTATAAAAACATTCATACCGAAAGATGGTGGATGGAAGTGCCGTATCCGAAAGAGCTTTCACATCATAAAGGAATGTTTATGGTGCCTTGTTCTTACACCGATTATCAGGCTGCGATAAATGATGATATTCCCGACAGATGGATGAAAGCATATCATAAATTGATTTAAAATTGAGCTCGTTTTTCAAAAATAAATTTCCAATCATCCTTTGTTATCTGGTTGCAATTGCATTCAGTTTAAAAAATGTGCGCGAACCCGATTTATGGTGGCAACTCAAAACCGGTGAGTGGATTATGGAACACAAACAAGTTCCAAAACAAGATGTG
Organism: Bacteroidota bacterium; assembly: GCA_947481365.1. Taxonomy (GTDB): domain Bacteria; phylum Bacteroidota; class Bacteroidia; order UKL13-3; family UKL13-3; genus CAIUEQ01. The sequence goes on from CANKGI010000117.1 coordinate 6,027, forward strand.
TTCTCCTATACATTTGAAGGAAAACCCTGGGTAAACATCAAATGGGGAAGCGAAGTTATATATGCCACAGTTGCAAAAATTGCCGGACCTGAGAGTGTTTTCTTATTACAGATTATCGTTTCGTGTTTGCTCGTTTTTTTACTTTACAAACTTTGTTCGTTTGCGGCTACTTGGTTCGAAACTGATCATCCTGAGAATAATGCACTAATAATATTTACCATTCTGTTTGCCATTTTTGGATTAGAATACCGCATCATTGGTCGACCAGAAATGTTCAGTCATTTGTTTACTGCCTTGTTTTTATTGTTACTCTTTCGGAATCAAAAAAACAATTCTAAAGAAATTTTATGGCTTATACCATTGCAACTTTTGTGGGCAAACATGCACGAAGCTTTCGGAATAGGTGTTGTAATTACAATGATATTTTTTGTTTCGTCATGGATAAATTATTTGTATGGAAAAAAATTAAAACTTGAAATAGAAAAGCCCATTAGATTAAGCATCGTTACTGTTTTAAGTATTGCAGCAATTGCTGTAAACCCTTACGGAATTGAGCTATTGATAAAACCATTTGAAATTTTTGGTCAGGTTTTCGAAAATAAATTCACCACCGAATTGTTTGATTATTCTTCTTATTTGTATTGGCAAAAAGAAGCATACATCGCAATCATCATCTTAACAATTGCAGTTGCCGGAATATTATTTCTTTTCAAAACTCAGCGAAATAAAACCGAACATTTAATAGCATTTATTATTCGTAAACGATTACTTGTTGTTATACTATTACTTATTTCTTTTACATATCTGGCATCAACAGCTTATCGAAATATTGCATTTTTAATGATTGTTGCTGCACCATTTTTTTATGCTGCACTCAATCTTCTATTATCAAAAATCAGCAATAAAAAATTTAACCAAGCAATTTCAAATTTCTATTTCATTAACATCATTTTAGGTGTAGTTCTTTATGTGAGTGTTGTATCAGGAAAATATTATCAATACTTTGAACGCAACGACAGATTTGGCTTAGAGGTAGTATCGAATATCAATCCTATAGGTGCAACTGAGTTTATTGTTAAAAACAATTTACATGGAAATGCTTTCACCGATTACCTCACCTCTTCATATTTACTTTGGAAATTATATCCTACTTATAAAACATTTATCGACCTGCGCGACCTTGATGTTTTCGATAATCAATTTTTCAACCAATTTGCAGAAGCCATTAGTGATGGTAATAGTTTTAAAAAATTAGATAGTGTTTATCATTTTAATTATGCTGTTGTTTTAGCTAATCCGCAATTCTCTAGATTGCTAAATTACCTGTACAATGACTCAACTTATCAGTTAGCATTTGTTGATGCTGTTGCCGCGGTGTTTGTAAAAAATTCAGTTAAACAAAAAGATGTTCCGTTAACACCAACTATAGCACAATCACAAAACGGTATTGCATATTTATTAAGCAAATTATTCAATCCGTTTTATCACACATTTGATTACAATGAAATTGATAATAATCTTCTAGCTGCTTCATTTTACAGTATGCTTGGCGAATCAGAAATAGTAAAAAAATACACTTTGCAATCTTCCAAAATATCAAAAGAAAAATACCAGGCAAACGAATTGTTGGCTCAATATTATTATAACATTGCTACAAATGATACATCTATAGCACGACAAACGATGATGATGGATTCGGCAAAATATTATTTACAAATGAGTGTAAAAGAAAATGCCGAGTATGCTCCAACATATATGGATTTGGGTGCAATAGCTTTCAGAGAACAACGATTTAAAGATGCATTGAAAAATTTTGAGAAAGCTGCACAACTCGAAAAAAATAATTTGAATGCGTATTTGTATGCTGCCGAAGCATTAACAACTATGGCTAATCAGGGTGGCTCGCAACAAAAGAAGAATTTGCAGGAAGCCATTTCATTTTACAAAAAAGCCGACCGACTTAATCCAAACAACCCTATTATTATGAGTAATATGGGATTCGTGTATTACCGGTTAAATGATTGCGAGCATGCTGTTTTTTATCTCGAGCAGGTAAAAGATTTTGAAGGCTTATCACAAAAAGAAAAAGATTATGCGAAAGAATGTTTGAGCAGATGTGGGCATTGATTTTTAGATACAGGATGTAAGATTTATTGCCACGATTTTATTTTCTTCTTTTTGTTTTATTACATTTGTGTGTTAATTAACAAATGATATGACTTACATAACTATAGATACTGATAAAAAACAAGCACAGCAATTTTTAGAGTATATAAAAACATTGCCTTTTGTAAAAATACTGCAGGAGCCAAATGCCGAAACACTTAAAGCAATGGATGAAGTTCAAAAGAGAAAATCGAAAAAACATAAAAGCTCAAAGGCGCTCATTCAATCATTAAGCAAATAATAAGTGTTTACTTTACATACTACTCGTCAGTTTGAGAAAGACTACAAATTGTGTAATAAACGAGGATTAAAAATGATAATGATTAATACCGTTATCGAACAACTTGAAAAAACAGGAAGCCTGCCTGCCAAATACAACACACATAAACTTAGGGGTAATTACGCTAATTATTGGGAGTGCCACATACAGCCCGACTGGTTATTAATTTGGTTTTGCGATACCGAGAAAAAAGAAATTTAACTTACACGTACCGGAACGCACAGCGATTTATTTTAAGCAAATTTATTTTTATTGCCACGTGCTTTAGCGCGTGGAAAGAAATTAAAATTAAAACTTGCTGGCTTTGGCCCAAAATATAAACTTCTGTTTTGCCATATTATAAGCATGGTATTGTTAAATATATTTATGCTCATAGACAACTGAGCTATTCATCAAACAATATAGAACTCAGTTTATTTTATTCTTTCAATCATTATATAAGAATGCAGTTCATTTTCACCAAAACTTGTGTTTGTTATTGAACCAAAATTTAAACTTGTTGTAATTGATGTTATCGATTGAATGACAAAATATTTTGCACTCGTAATGTTTACATATCCATTAAAACAACTTGTGTTTAAGGTGAAATAATTAAGATCTCCAACTATTGCAGTTACATTATCTGTAACATTTCTAAACCTTGATTTTGAATAAACTGAACCAGATCCAGAATATGTGACACATGCTGCACCCCTGATTCGATAAGTTCCGGCTTGTAGTAAAATACTATCGCCAACTTTTAAAATGGAAGTTCCATTATAAAAACGAGTAGTATTCAAATGTCTGTTAATCCATGTATTCGCAGTTACTGTATAATTTGAATTAACACTCACTCCAGCTGCACTTTCCTCAGAAAAATAAGCATAATCAGAATTGGGGTAAGCGCTCCATGTTAATGTTCCGTTTCCATCATTTGAAAGCACTTGCCCGTTGCCACCTTGGGTTGTAGGAAATGATGTTGGAACATTATTTATTTTTTTAATATTACCGATGCTATCAACCTGAAATTGCGATGTTGAACCAACAGATAATTTTGATTGTGGTGTTGTTGTACCAATTCCAACATTTTGTGCTGTTACATTTAAAGCAATAAATGTAATGCCGA
>CANKGI010000118.1 GCA_947481365.1 Bacteroidota bacterium
AAATTGTGGGTCGTTTATTTCAAAAAGTGTAGGTTGATAAGCAGCTTTGTAATTTTTGCTATCGGGTGCGAAGCTTGTGCTGATAAGTTTTTTTAGCCCTAAGCGTTCAAAGTTTTGTGCAAAAAACTTTGTGAAGTTGCTCCATTCGGGGTCATCGCAAGGAAGTAGAATTGTCTTACCACGAAATACGTTTTGGTCGTAGTCCAAATACGCCATAATTTCTTTTTCTATGTCATGGAATTGAGTATAAAACTCATCCATTTTCGCTTTGTTTGCGTTTCTTAAATGTTTGTTCTTTGCTGCTTCCGCCATTTCTTTTTATGTTCTTAATTTATTGTCGCAAGTTACAAATTAGTGTCAGGTTACAGTCGGGTTTTAGCACCAAAGTTTGTCAGTTGCACGGTCGTCCTAAAATTACCGATAACTTGTTTATATGCTCAACGTTTCTGATAAAAATTGAGTAATACCTCACATTTTGGGTGGGCTTTGCTCAGTTTTATTTTTATCATGTTGATTCATGTTTTTCATTTCTTAATTTTTAATTTCTCCAATGGGCTCGTTACTTTTCCCAATCCTTCACTGCTCACATGGGTGTAAATTTGTGTTGTCTTCGGGCTTTTGTGTCCAAGCAATTCTTGTATGTATCTCAAATTTGTTCCCCCCTCAAGCAAATGTGTTGCATAACTATGTCGAAGCGTATGCAAAGTACAATTTTTATTTATTTGAGCCAATTTTTTAGCCTTGTTAAACACTTCTTCCAAACTTCTGTCACTGTATTGTTCTCCTTTTTGGCCTTCAAATAAATATTCTTTGGGTTTGCATTCTTTATAATATGTTCTCAATAATTCGAGTGCTGTTTCCGATAGCGGAACAATCCTGTCTTTATTTCCTTTTGCGCCCCTTATTGTTACTATCATTCTTTTACTATCAATATCATTTATACGCATTTTTATTAATTCACTTCTGCGCAATCCGCCCGAATAAATTAATGCAAGCATTGTTTTGTGTTTTATATTCGATAATGCATTTATTAAACTTTCTACATCCTCAGGACTTAATATATTTGGTAATGTTTTTGGTTTTTTTGGCCGGACAATATTTTCAATATCAATCTTTGTATTCTTTATCACACCAAAAAAAAGTTTGATCGCATTCACTACTTGATTTTGGAATGATGCTGATAACTCATTTTTTATAATATAATCATTATTGTAATTAATGATATCTGCATTATTCAGCTCTTCAATTTTTTTATCATGATAAAATTTAAGAAACGAACCCAAGGCATCGGTATAGGTTTTAATCGTGTTTTCACTATAACGTTTACTTAGCATCCACCGTTCAAATTCTTTCATTTTTATAATGGCGGTTTCGCCCAATAATTTATTATCGAGTTTAAATTGATTAATATATTCGGGGGTAACAGGTAGCAACCATGCAGTATATGTTGAACTCCATTTTGCACCTTCAAGTTTTTTTATGCGCTCGTTAAGCACAGCACTCTTTTCAAAGTAAACGGCAATCCATTTATTGCCGCGGTGTTTTACAAATTTTGCTGTCCATTTCATAGTAATGTTTCATATAATAATAGATAAAAAGTATTTAATATATTGTATCAAATACAATAGCAATTTAAATATTATTGTCAAAAGCTAAAAGGAAATTTATATTTTTAAAAAGCACCACACATACATTCGAGTGGGTTAAAATAAGTCTCAATTCTTACGTACTTGTAATACGAGAGTAAATGTAATAAGTGTATTGAAGCACGTATTACAAATGCGCGTTAACAAAAGATAAGCCCCATCCCATCCTTCCCCAAAGGGGAAGGGGTGTGCACCGCAGAAACCGCTTCTGTAAAAGGAGCAGGCTTTTTTATACATGGGAGTGTCGGTTGGAAACAACCAACATCACGAGAATGGAAACAACCAACATCACCCAAATCAGATTAATTTCTATTTAACCTTCTGTTGTTTCTAACCGATCAAAGTGCTCATAACCCTTTATACTTAATGGTAACGAAAACGAAAAAGTTGTACCAACACCCAAAACACTTTCTACCCAAATTTTACCATTACATTTTTCAATAAATTCTTTACAAAGAATTAAACCCAACCCCGTTCCTATTTCATTATTGGTTCCTTGGGTTGAGTAACTTTGGTCGATACGAAATAGTTTGTTAATATTTTTTTCGGCAATACCAACACCGTTGTCGGTTAACGAAAACACAACATTATTTTCTTTTAGCACAGCAGAAATAACAACTTCGCCACCCGACTTTGTAAATTTCACAGCATTCGAAAACAGGTTTCTAAACACCGTACTTAACATGTGTTTATCAGCGAAAATGATTAAATCACCGGGCAGCTCTTTTTTAATCGTAATTAATTTTTGTTTAGCCACCTCATCGTACAAATGGGTGGTTTCATTAATAAAAGCAACAACCTCTATGTTTTGTGGTTTAAACACTATTCTTCCTGATTGTGATTGTGCCCACTCTAAAAGATTTGTAAGTAAATCCATTGCTTTATTTGACGACTGAAGTATGATGTTTGCATACTCCTCAATTTCATCAAAATTCTTTTCCTTAACACTTTTAACCAGAAATTCACTAAAGCCCGTAATGGTAATTAACGGGTTTTTTATGTCGTGCGCAATAATGGAAAAAAACTTATCTTTTGTTGCGTTTAACTCAACGAGCTTCAGTTCGTTGTTTTTGTTTTCGGTTATATCATAACACGAACCAATATACCCTAAAAATGTATTGTCTAAATCAAAAAACGGTCGTCCATAATCTCTAATCCAACAATATTCACCAAGCTTATTTTTCATTCGATATTCCATTAAAAATGGTTGTCTTTTATCAAATGCGGCAACATACGTTTGTAAACAAAAATCAAAATCATCCGGATGAACCCCCTCGGTCCAACCATTGCCAAATTCTTGTTCCAAAGTTCTGCCCGTAAAATCAAGCCAGGTTTTATTAAAATAGTCGCACAGTTTATCCAATCGCGAACGCCAAATTAAAGCCGGAAACTCTTCAAATATTTTTAAGTACAACTCTTTCGCGTTTCTTGTGTCAACATGTTGTTGCTTAAGAATAGTGTTCTCTTTCTCAAGTTCGCTAATTCTCTCTTTTAATAAAACAATCTCATTACTCATATTTTTGATTTTTAGGAATTAGCCACCAAACAGAGGCTTATAAACAGAAAGGGTGGCGCACAAGCTAATCTTAATTTAAACAAATATTAAAGCCAATTGCCCGAACAACGAAAACCCACAACAGTTGGAGGTGGGCATTTTTAACCCAACCCAAATAAAGAGCACACCCAAACAAAAACAACACGAAAAAGAATGGATATGTTTTTAGGAAGTAAAAAAAAGAAAAGTAACAAATAACGTACGACAATAAAGCTAATAACTAACAGATCACGGTCTACGGTTGACCAGGGTCTGCAAAAGCCGTTTCTGTATAAGGAAGCGGCTTTTTTATTGTTACCAGCCCCAATGTCTCTATTAACCTGGCGGCAGACAGGTTTGTCGAGAACGTTTAGTAATTCCTAAGGATTCCTCACTACGTATCGGAATGACATTGATACATGAATATTAGGGCGCGCGAAGCGCGCCCTCTTCCCATAAACAATTTGTCATTCCGAAACCGCATTTTAGCGGTTGAGGAATCTGATTATCGAAAAGAAATTGAAAACAGCCGACAACATTTATTACCCCAATGCTATTACCCCCTATATCAAGAGGGGGAAGGGGGTGTGTCACTTACTACCGACTGTACACTATGTCGGTTGGAAACAACCGACAGCACACAAAATATTGCACACAAATAATGTACGACAATAAAGCTAAAGGCTAAAGGCTAACAGCCTACTTCGACTCTTTCGCTTGTGCATCAACCACGGCAATACTTACCATGTTTACAATTTCTCGCACCGAACTTCCAAGTTGTAAAACGTGTGCCGATTTTTTTAAACCCAACACAACCGGTCCAACAGCCTCGGCAGCACCTAATTCTTGCAACAATTTATAAGCGATGTTACCAGCCGAAAGTTTCGGAAAAATAAATGTGTTTACCGGATCGCCACACAATTCGCTAAACGGAAAATTTTCGCGTAACATTTTTTGATTGAGCGCAACATTTGCCTGAATATCTCCATCAACAACCATGGCAGGATGACGCTCTTTTAATATACGTCTTACCTCAGCCATTTTTGTTGGTGTTTCTCCTGGCGATGAACCAAAGTTTGAATAGGATAATAATGCAATGCGTGGTTTGATGTTGAAATTTTTCACTGCATTATATGTAAGCGTTGTAATATCAACCAAATCTTCCTGCGAAGGATTTATGGTTACAGTTGTATCGGAGAAAAACAACGTGCCTTTATTGGTAAGCATAATATACATACCGGCAACTTTATTAATGCCTTCTTGTTTACCAAAAATTTGTAAAGCAGGTTTTATGGTGCTTGGATAATTTTTTGTAAGTCCAGAAATAACAGCATCGGCTTCGCCAAACTCAACCATCATTGGAGCAAAGTAATGCCTATCGCGCATCATCTTTTTTGCTTCATACAAAGTTACCCCTCTGCGCTTGCGTTTATTAAAAAACCACTCAGCATACGCATTCATTTTTTCTTCTTCTTCACGCGGATCAATAATTTTTACACCCGGCAGATGAATATTGTTTTCGGCAATAATCTGATTTATTTTTTCTTTATTACCCAGCAAAATCGGAATAGCAATTCCTTCGTCTTTTACAATTTGAGCCGAGCGTAATATTTTATAATTATCAGCTTCAGAGAACACAACACGTTTTGGATTTTCTCGTGCTTTGTTTCCAATTGCCGATAAGAAATTACTTTCTTTTCCGAGCCTTGCCAACAGCTTTTTATTATACTCATCCCAGTCGGTAATTTGAATTCGTGCCACACCCGAATCCATTGCAGCTTTTGCCACAGCAGGCGATACGGTTGTAATTAAACGAGGGTCGAGCGGTTTCGGAATAATGTATGTATTACCAAAGGTTACATTCTTTTCGTTGTATGCTAAATTCACAATTTCGGGAACTTGTTCTTTGGCAAGTTTTGCCAATGCTTGAACAGCGGCAATTTTCATTTCCTCATTTATTTTTGTTGCACGCACATCTAATGCACCTCTAAAAATATATGGAAACCCAAGCACATTATTTACCTGATTAGGGTAATCGCTTCGGCCGGTTGCGATGATAATATCTTTACGAGAAGCAACAGCGGCTTCGTAACTTATTTCGGGATTTGGATTTGCCAATGCAAACACAATACAATCTTTTGCCATGCTTTGCAACATTTCGGGAGTAACCACATCGGCTTTCGATAATCCCACAAAAACATCGGCACCTTTCATTGCATCGCTTAGCGAATGGATATCTTGTTTTGTTGCAAATTGTTTTTTTGTTTCGTCAAGATTTGGCGAATCAATTCGAATCACACCTTTGCTGTCGCACATCACAATATTATCTTTCTTCACACCTAACGACATCATTAATTTTGCACAACTAATTGCAGCAGCTCCGGCACCATTATAAACAACTTTTACTTTATCAATTTTTTTATTTACAAGCTCGAGAGAGTTTAATAAAGCCGCTCCGGTAATAATTGCCGTACCATGCTGATCATCGTGCATAATAGGAATATCCAGCTCTTCCTTTAATCTGCGCTCAATTTCAAAACACTCGGGAGCTTTAATGTCTTCTAAATTAATTCCACCAAAAGTTGGACTAATATTTTTTACTGTTTGAATAAACTCGTCAACATTTTTTGTGTTCACTTCAATATCGAACACATCTATATCAGCAAAAATTTTAAACAACAATCCTTTTCCTTCCATTACCGGTTTTGATGCAAGCGGGCCAATATCGCCCAAACCAAGCACTGCGGTTCCGTTCGAAATAACAGCCACAAGATTTCCCTTTGCGGTGTATTTATATACATCAGCAGGGTCGTTAGCAATTTCTAAACATGGCTCGGCAACACCCGGTGAGTATGCTAAACTTAAGTCGCGTTTTGTATTAGTTGGTTTTGTGGGAACAACCTGAATTTTTCCGGGAGGAAATTTGCTGTGATACTTTAAAGCATCTTCTTTAAGTGTCGACATAAAAAAAGAAATTAAGATGCGAGTTTAAAACTAAATCTGCTTAATAAACATGAATTACATCAGAAGTTTGGCGAGATTGACATTTCTGCGTAATAATCTAAAATATAATTGACCGCCTCATCGGCAGTGTCAACCAATTTAAAAAGCTCTAAGTCTTTGGCGTTAATATTTTTTTCTTGTTCCGAAACCACTTCTTTCATCCACTTAATTAACCCACCCCAATATTCGCTACCTACCAACACAACAGGGAAGCGGGCAACTTTATGTGTTTGAATTAATGTGAGCGCTTCAAACAATTCGTCCATTGTACCAAAACCTCCGGGCATTGCAATAAAGCCTTGCGCGTATTTCATAAACATTACTTTGCGCACAAAAAAGTAGTCGAAATTAATTACCTTATCATGGTCGAGGTATTTGTTTTGAAATTGCTCAAAAGGAAGTTCAATATTTAATCCAACAGATTTTCCTCCGGCTTCGAAAGCGCCTTTATTACCAGCCTCCATAATACCAGGTCCACCACCGGTAATAACACCAAAACCAGCACCAACAAGTTTACGAGCAACCTCTTCGGTAAGTGTATAATAACGAGAACCGGGCTTGGTTCGTGCCGAACCAAATATGGAAACACACGGGCCAATACGGCTCATTTTTTCAAACCCCGACACAAACTCGGCCATTATTTTAAATGTGGCCCAACTGTCCGATGTTTTTATTTCGGGCCAATTCTTTTTCTCAAAAGCTTTTTTAATTTTTTCTTCGTCAGTCATAATTTTTATTTCAGCAAAAAGGGCGCAACAAATACGCCCTAACATATGTATTCAATAATACTATTTATCCCAATATTTCTTTAAGTATTGCAGAGATAATTTTTCCATCAGCTTTGCCAGATAATGCTTTCATGGCAAGCGGCATTACTTTGCCAAAGTCGGCAGCAGTAGTTGCTCCCGCGTCTTTTACTACACCAGCCAATATGTTTTTTATTTCGGCTTCGCCCATTTGTTGCGGTAAATATTTTTCAATTACCACCAACTCTTCTTTTTCTTTTTCGGCTAATTCGGCACGACCGTTTTGTAAAAATATTTCCAGCGATTCTTTTCTTTGTTTGGCCAGTTTCTGAAATATTTTTATAGACTGTTCGTCAGTTATTTTTTCTCCGGCACCTTCTGCTGTTGCAGCAAGAAGTAATGCAGATTTTAGCGCACGAAGCGCTCGCAAAGAAGCCTCGTCTCTGGCCTTCATGGCTGTAATAATATCGGCATTAATTTGATCTTGTAATAACATAAACTTATTTTTTCTTAGATATATATTTTGCCCCTTTTCCTAAATAAAAACCAAACGTATCACTCCTTAATCCTACGCGTAAAGTTTCGAGAGGAATAACATCATTTGTTGCAATGTTGCCCAAGTTCACATTAGCCCCAACAAGTTTGATAAAATATGTTTGTTGTGCTTTTTGTGGCGCTTCCCAAATAATATTTTCGCCTTTAATTTTGGTTAATATTTCTTGAACCAAACCTTCTCTTACTTCACCGCTTGATCGATAAACCCCAACGTTTCCTGCTTCTCTCGCTTCGGCAATCACTTTCCACGAGCCAGCTTTAAGTTCGGCTGTCATCAGTTCAATCCATAAATACGGAGGAAAAATTTTCTCTACATCTTTAGAGCCAACTTCTGATAACACCGTAACATATTTACTTAGTTTATGTATGTGTTCACACTTAATGTCGTGAGGCATTTCAATCGAACCGTCAGACACTTCAGCGAGTTTAATCTTATATTTATCTAGCAGCCTTAAGTAATCTTCAAACTGGTTTCTAACAACAAAAGCTTCAAATAAAGTTCCTCCAAAATAAGGGGCAACACCAGCACTTGCATAAAGAGAAATTTTCTCTTCTAATATTTTTTGGGTTACGTATGAAGTGCCAAAGCCAAATTTAACAAGGTCTACATAATCTCCCGAAACAGAAAGCATATCTTCGGTTTCGCGAACACTTAAACCCTTATCCATAACCATCGTTATGCCAGCGTTTCTCTTTTTTGAAACCCGCTCAGGAATGTTTTTTAACTTAATAGATTTCATATAAACAGAATAATATTTTTAAAACACAAGGGTATGATTACTTTCTGTAAAGTTCAATGATTTCCATTATGTCGTTTTGTTTTATTAACTCAGGAGACACTTCAAAAAGCAAAAAATAATCATCAAAGTTTATTTCCAAAGCGGTTTCAAGATGGGTTTTTGCCTCAGCAACAAGCCCTTGCTTGATAAGATAATTTGTTATTCGATAATGATAGTAATGGCAATCAGGAAGAATTTTAATTGCCTCTTTTAATAAATCAACAGCAGCAGAAATATCACCAGACGAAAATTTGATAAAAGACCAGTCAAGCCAAGCCTCAACCATTGTAGGGTCGATATGTGTGATTGTACTATAATTTTCTTCGGCAGAAACAATATCACCTAGTTTGTATTCGGTTTCACCCAAAACCAATAAGTATTCAGAGTTTTCTGGCTCAAGCATCACAGCACGAGAAAAATAAGACAGAGCAACCTTTGTGTTTCCGTCTTTTTCGTGTGTTAAACCTATTCCAAACCAAGCCTCTGCAAGATTTGGGTTAAGCTCTGTTGCTTTTATATATAACAATCGGGCCTCGTCATTATTTCCGAGACGATCATAACAACCAGCCAGATTACAAAATGTTATTGGGTCGGGGCCTTCCCTCAAAAGTGTTTGGTTATATTCATCAATAGCCTCATCGGTTCGGTCAAGTTCAACCAGGCTGTTTGCCTTATTAAACCTTGCTGCCAAAAACTCGTCATCAATTGCCAAACAATAATCAAAAGCCTCAACAGCGCTTTCGTGTTCTCCCATTTTTGAATATGTTACCCCAAGGTTATACCACGCACCGGTAGAAAAAGGGTCGCTATCAATTAGGGCTTGGTAAAGCGCAATACACTTATCAAAACGGAGTAAAATATCATAACAATTTGCCGCTTCAAATTTAGCCATATCAGAGTCTGGCTGTTCCGAGACAATCATTTCAAAAAAGGCCACAGCATTCTCAACATCCCCTACGCTATCATATATGTATGCAATTTCAAAAAGTGTTTCCCCTCTGTCGTCTGTGTTTAATAATGCGGTTTCAAAACAATCTTGAGCGTTTTCTTTTTCATCAATATTAAGAAAAGCTTCACCCATTAATAGAAACACTTCTGGGCTTAAGGGTTCGTATGCACGAATAATTGAAAGGGTTTCTAGCGCTAATGAGTGTTTTTCTAAAGCGATTAAAGACTCAGCTTTTTTAAACATTAGCCCAATTGAAAAGGGGTACAACTGTTCTCCATAAGCAACAACTCCCAAGGCATCATTAAATAAATCCTTATTTAAATAGTGTTCGGCAATAGACTCTAGC
>CANKGI010000119.1 GCA_947481365.1 Bacteroidota bacterium
GTGCCGGAACTTACGGACATTATTTGCTGAATGTTTCTGAAGAATATTCGCACGGAATTACCAATGAAATTGACAAAGGCATTTTATCGAGCAAACCGGGCTGGATGCGCATTTCCATACATCCAACCATGACCGATGCTGAGATTGATTACATGATTGATGCAGTGAAAAAAATTGCTGCACATTTTAAAGAATGGGAAGCCGATTATGTATATGATAAATTTACAAATGAATACACACACAAAACCATTTTAAGCGACCAAATGAAAACTGTGGAAGATTGGTTTGAGTGATTCAGGAAACAGCTTTTCTAAGATTCTATTTCTTCTTTTTCTTATCCGAAATTTTCTTGGTTTCTTTCTCAAAATCACTTTCAAAACGTTTGTCCTGATCTATTCTGAATTTTTCATATTCCTTTTCAGCCAATTGTTTTGCCACTTCGTGACTCACTTTTCCTGCATCTTTTAAAATCTGGTATTCATTAAATTGTAAAAAAGCATCCAGCTTCAAAATCCAGTCAGTCATTTTCATTGGTATTTGCCGCTCTGCCTGATTTTCTGCATAATCCAAATACATTGTAACAACACGTTCCAGTTCTTTTATTTCCTTTTCAATCAAATAATTTTTTGCAACCGAAACATCTGTTTTTAAAATTTTCCCTTTGGGTGCATTCTTCCACGTTTGCAAACCCATATTTGGTTTTGTTGAACTTGCCCGTTCCGAAATTAATTGAGCAGCAGTTTTACCTGTTGTTGCCCAATGCAATTTATTCTGAACAGTTTTAAAAAAAGTTTGAGTTATTTCCGAATCCTTTTTGTAATCAATACTGCATTGTTCGTAGATGTCGGTAATTTTTAAATAAAAACGTCTTTCACTTGCACGTATTTCCCGAATGCGTTCTAATAATTCGTCAAAATAATCTTTACCAAAACGTTTGCCTTGCTTCAATCTTTCATCATCCAACACAAAACCTTTGATTATAAATTCTCTCAGTGTTTTAGTTGCCCAAATACGAAATTGTGTAGCCTGAAAACTGTTTACACGGTATCCAACAGCAATGATGGTATCGAGGTTATAAAAATCAACATCGCGTGAAACATTACGACTGCCTTCTTTCTGAACTATCCGGATATTCCGGACAGTTGAATCTTTTTCTAATTCCTGAGTTTTGTATATGTTTTGTAAATGCTCGTTAACCGTACGGATATCAACACCAAACAACTCAGCCATCTTTTTTTGGCTTAACCAAAATGTTTCATCTTCAAAAAAAACTTCTACTCTTACATCCCCATTTGGCGATGAATAAAAGATGATGTCGTTTGATTGCGGAGTTGTGTTTTTCATTTAATGAGTAAAGTGAAATAATCAAATTTTCTTTTTTCAAAGAAACTTAAATTTATTTATACCATGCAATTTGTCTATAAAAATACACCCACAAAACCATTTTAAGCAACCAAATGAAAACTGTTGAGGGTTGGTTTGAGTGATTAAGCTAATTGTGGTGGTGTCAGAAGTTTCCTTCTGACATTTGCGTTGGGATAAATTTGTATAAGTTATTGTCAGGTAGAAAGACCATACAGCACAGTGCACGAATACACACACAAAACCATTTTAAGCAACCAGATGAAAACTGTGGAAGAATGGTTTAAGTTTGTGTGATAAAATATTCAAACTGTGAAAAACAGAAATTTCTATAATCTTTTTGTTGTATTAGTACTTTCAGGTATTTTATTTTTAGGTTGTAGTCCTGGCGACAGAATTTGTTCGCCTGCAAATGAAAAGGTACATTTATATTATGCTAATATTCATGTTCCGTATGTTGGAAATGAAACTATAAAGTTTTTACATAACAATATTGATACACAAATATTCATTGGACAAGGAAAATTAGACTATTACGTAAGTGATCATCATGCAGGAGAGGGAATATGTCCAAATGATCATCAATGCCAAGCTGTGAAATTTATAAACAGTACAACAAATGATGTATTTATATTTAGATATGAATATGATGAAGGAATATTTCAATTTACATCTTCATCAAGTTCTAACCCTTACACATTTTACAAGTTAACGTATAAAAATAAAACCTTTTGTAACAAATTCTACTTTTCAGATACTAATAGAGTTATTATTAATAGTCAATCTTATCAGTATGTTGACTTCATAGGTGTAGACACAAACAATTATGTTGCATTCGAAACGCCTACAGGAATATTGCGTATAAGAATAAATAATGAAAATTGGGATTTGATTCCTTAATCAAAGAACTATTTAGGGAACAAAATTTTCAAATTGGCTAAATCAAAAGCAAATGATAATTTGCAGCCCAATAAAAATAACACATGAGAGTTTTTAAATTCGGTGGAGCATCCGTTAAAAATGCCGATGCTGTAAAAAATGTTGCCAAGGTATTAAAGCAGTCAAATACCAACGAGTTGCTGATTGTGGTTTCGGCAATGGGCAAAACAACCAACGCGCTCGAAACACTTGCAAAAGCTTACTTTAACAAAGACAAACAGAAAAATAAAATTTATAAAGAAATCAAATCGTTTCACGATGAAGTGATTTCGGGTTTGTTAAAAAACAAAACGAGTCATGCCTACGATGACATTGAAAATTTGTTTATCGAGCTGGAATGTATGCTCGAAACAAAACCCGAATCTTCGTTTGATTGCGTGTACGACCAAATTGTGTCGTATGGCGAAATATTTTCGAGCCGCATTGTGAGCACCTATTTAAATGAAGCCGACATAAAAAACCGCTGGATGGATGCGCAAAATTTTATTGTTACCGATAATAATTTCAGAGAAGGAAAAGTGGATTGGCAACTCACAACCGATATGATCTCGAAAAAACTGAAACCCATTGTTAAAAAGCAAATGGTGGTAACACAAGGTTTTGTGGCCCGCAGTCAGGATATGAAAACCACCACGCTTGGTCGCGAAGGTTCGGATTACTCGGCAGCCATTTTTGCTTATGGTTTGGGAGCAAAAGATGTAACCATTTGGAAAGATGTAGATGGTGTGATGAATGCCGATCCGAAGAAATTTAAAGATGCGATAAAACTTGATGCGCTCACGTATTCGCATGCTATCGAGCTTGCCTATTATGGTGCAACGGTTATTCATCCAAAAACAATTCAGCCGTTGCAAAGCAAAAATATTCCGCTTTACGTAAAATCCTTTATCAACCCAAAAGGTGCCGGAACGGTGGTTGGAAAAAATCCGAAAGAAAAAAATATTCCAACGTTTATTTCAAAATCAGATGAAGTGTTAATTTCGATTTCGAGTAAAGATTTTTCGTTTATTGTTGAGGATAATTTGAGTAAAATATTTCAGGCATTTGCAACGCATAAAGTTAAAATGAATTTGATGCAAAACTCGGCAATCAGTTTTAGTGTTTGCGTTGATAACAGCGGAGAAAATCTTAATCAATTGCGAAGCGAATTGTCGGTTTATTTTGATGTACGCACCAATACAAATGTAGAGTTGCTAACCATCACTCATTACACCGATAAATCGATTGCCGAATTGACCAAAGGAAAAGACATTTTGCTTGAGCAACGCACACGTGCAACTGCACAGTTTGTTTTGAAACATATATAAAAATATGTCGCTCCTACGGAGCTTTAAATTTTACCTTTTCGAATTCTTTTACCAATATGTCGCTCCTACGGAGCTTAAAATTTAAAAACAAAATCAACGAAATGCCCCTGAAAAACAAATCAAAGTAAAGTCCCGTAAGGACGAAATATTGGTAACACTAAAATAACTACAAAAGAAAAGTCCCATAGGGACGACATAGAAAATAAATCAAATCAAAGTCCCTTAGGGACAAAATATTGGTAACATTAAATCAACAAAAGAAAAGTCCAGTAGGGACGACATAGAAAAATAAAAAGCAATATTAACCATGCATAAAGTATATCTACTCACCGGTTCGAACATTGGCAATGCACTTCAAAATTTGCATCGTGCAAATGATTTCATCGAAAACCAAATTGGCAAAATCGAAGCAAAATCGTTGGTTTATAAAACCGAACCTTGGGGAAATAAAGAGCAGGAGATTTTTCTTAATCAATTGATTGTTGTTCATACAGATTTTTCTGCACAACAAGTTTTAAAAAGCATTTTAGCAATTGAAACCGAAATGGGCAGAAACCGCCACATAAAATGGGAACCACGTATTATTGATATTGATATTTTATTTTTTGATGATACGATAATTGATGAAACAGACCTCAAAATTCCGCATCCGTTTATACATGAAAGGCGGTTTGCACTTATACCATTAAACGAAATTTCTCCTAACTTTTTGCATCCTGTTTACAATAAAACAATTTCTGAATTGCTGCAAACATGCACCGATACTGGCATTGTTGAACGATTAATATAATAACATTTCATCATTATTAAAGTTTAATTGCCACAGTTTACACAGATTATAATAATAAAATATTTAATCTGTGTAATCTGTGGCTTTCCTTTTCGATTGCATATTCATTTTAAATCGTGGAAAAGTTGTATGTATCGTTTGGCTGATGTAATGCACATTTGCAGCAAATGTTATTAGAACCTGCATACTCGTTTATAGCCATCGAAGGAAATATCGGTGCAGGAAAAACATCGCTTGCTCAAAAGTTAAGCAACGATTTTAATGCGCAACTGGTGCTCGAAGAATTTGAAGACAATTCGTTTCTTCCTAAATTTTATGAAGATGCAAAACGATTTGCCTTTCCGCTCGAGATGAGTTTTCTGGCATCACGTTTTAATCAGTTGAAACGAAACGTACTTGAGCCCGATATGTTTAATCAATACATTGTGAGCGATTATATTTTTGCCAAGTGTATGCTGTTTTCACGTATTACGCTTGATGATGATGAGTATGCACTTTACAAAAGATTGTTTGAGATTATTAACCTGCAAATGAAACAACCCGACTTGCTGGTTTATCTTCACAATCCTGTTGAAAAACTGCAATGGAATATTTCGAACCGCGGACGAGCATACGAGCAAAATATTAGTGACGAATATTTAAAAAACTTGAGCGATGCTTATTTTCAATATTTGCATGCGAACGAACATTTACGCATTTTAATCATCGATTGTGCAAGTCTTGATTTTGTTAACAATGAAGATCATTATAACAATATCAGAGAACTGATTTGCAAAGAGTACAAACCTGGAATTCATAATATAAAGTGGCTATTTGAATAGGAATTTTAAATGATGAATTTTAAATGTTAAACGATATCGTCAATAAACAAATCATCAAATTGCAACCAACAATTCTCAGCATACATTATTTACCATGTGTTTTATGGTTCAGACATTTTTTAAATGATGAACATGTGCTGTTAGAGCAACACGAAAATTATGAAAAGCAATCGTACCGAAACAGATGTGTAATATTATCGGCAAACGGGCCACTAGCTTTAACTATTCCGGTAAAAAAAACAAAACATAAAATACCAATGCATGAAGTTGAAATCGAAAATGATTTTAACTGGCAAAAGCAGCATTGGGAAGCCATTTGCTCAGCATATCGTTCGTCACCTTATTTCGAACATTACGAACATCACTTCGAAAATTTTTACAAAAAAAAATTTAATTTTTTGCAAGATTTCAATATCGAATTAATAAAAGTTTGTTTGAAAATTTTAAAAATAGACAAGGAACTAGTATTGAGTAAAAAATATATTATGTGTGCATCAGATTTTAAAGATCTAAGAGAAGTAATTCATCCCAAGAAGAAATCAAAAGAAGAATTTGAACCTTACTTACATGTATTCTCATCAAAATTTTCTTTTGTACCAAATCTCAGTGTGATAGATATTTTATTTAACAAGGGCAGGATTTTATAAATTTATAACGATATATTTTGTTATAACTCATTGTTTTTCTGAAATAATACTATTATTTATGTATTAAAGTTAAAGCAATTGTTTTAAATTAAACCTGAAAAATATGAAAACACAATTTCTGAAATTAATACTAAGTTTTACTGTTGTAGCAGTAAGTTTTAGTTCATGTTCAAAAAAGTCGGATGACTCGACTACACCAACTCCAGTTCCAACTCCTTCTGTTAATCAAGTTGTTCCTTCTAAATTTACTCAAAAGGTAATGATCGAGGAGAATACAGGTGCATGGTGCGGATGGTGTGTATTAGGAGCTGATGGCATTAAAACAGTTGATGAGGCAAATCCTGGGAAAGTTAATGCTATTGCTCTACATGGAGGTAGTACTTCTGAACCAATGTTGGTTCCAGAATATTCATCATTAATAGCTTTTTGTGGAGCAACTGGTGTTCCTCATTATCAATTGAACAGAGGTACAGGTGGTGGATTTCCCGGATCGTTTGTTTCTTCAGTAACTACTGCGCTTTCTAAAGTTCCAAACTGTGGGCTTGCAATAGACGCTAAGGAATCATCTGGTAATAATGTATCGTTTACAGTTCATGCAGGGTTTAATGCTGCATTAACTGGTGACTACAGATTGATGGTGTATTTAGTTGAAGAAACAGTTCAGAATTCGGCAACAGCTTACAACCAGCAAAATTATGTAGCAGGAAATGCGGGCTATACAACTAATTATTATTACTCTCAACCTGCTGTAATTACAAATTATGTTCATAAGCACGTAGCAAGAAAATTGTTAAGCGCTACTTTACAAGGTGGTGATCAAATACCTGCAGCAAGTGTTGCAGTTGGGAAAGAATATACTAAAACATATACTTATACAATTCCTACAGGAAACGGATGGAATACTTCAAATCTTAGAGTAGTTGCAGGAATTATGTTGTATGACGTTGCTTGCTCTAGTCAAAAGATATTGAATTCACAATCGGTCATGCTAGGTTCTGTTAAAGATTGGGATTAGTCATCTAGCTATTTTTTATAGAAACTCCTGTAATGAAATGCAGGAGTTTTTTTTTACAGAAATTCGAAATACTAAAACTCATTTATGAATTAGTTTAGTTGATAAAGTTGACTATTTCGTGAGTGGTAAATTCCTGCACGATCAGTTTCAATACATCTTTTTCCCTTTCTGTCAGTTCGATCATCATGAGATTATTTTCCTGTAAACATTTCTTACCAAAACACATACTATTATCTGCGTAATAGCTGATTTATCAGGCAAATTTTAATCTTAATTTTGTTATCACATCCTAGCCCATATTTATTAACCGTTTAATACAAAGTAAAAATGAAAAAGTTATTACTGCTATTTGTTGTTGCTACGTTTGTGGCAACTTCATTTTCGTTTATCTTACCGGGTGAACCATGGAATATCCCTGATTCATATTTAAAACTTAAAAATCCTGTTAAGGCAGATGCTGCATCAATAAAAGCTGGGAGAGAACTATACACGAATCATTGTCAATCATGTCATGGTTTGATTGGAAAAGGTGATGGAACAAAAGGAGCACATTTGGATACAGCTCCAGCTGATTTTACTTCAGTTACTTTTCAGTCACAACCTGATGGTGCATTGTTTTATAAAATCTATTTCGGACATAAAGATATGCCCGCATTTAAAAAACGTATACCTGATAATGAAGATGTGATTGATGGTTCATTTGGGCAAACTCGTGGTCCGGCTGATCTTGTAAATTATCTACGAACACTAGCGAAACAGTAACTTTTCTGTTCAAAACTATTTTTCTCTAATTATTAATCATAAACTTTTTGATTCTGTATCGTAAGAGGTAAGTAAATATTTATCCTATCTTCCGAAAAATAAAATTATCAATTGACATTTAAAGATTTCGATTTCGAACCTCAGTTGCTCGATGGTTTGGAAGCTATGGGTTACGATAAACCCACACCCATACAAGAGCAAGCCATTCCGCTAATATTGCAAAACAAAGATTTGATTGCTTGTGCACAAACAGGCACAGGTAAAACTGCTGCATATGTATTGCCTATTTTAGACAAAATTGCCAAGTCGGATCATCGTCATATCAATACATTAATTATTGCACCAACACGCGAACTTGCTCAGCAAATAGATCAGCAAGTTGACGGACTAGGATATTTTGTTGGAGCTAGTTCAATTTCGGTATATGGCGGTGGAAGTGGGCAGGCATGGGACCAGCAAAAAAAAGCAATTGAAGAAGGAACGGATATTATTATTGCAACTCCTGGAAGATTAATTGCCATGTTTACATCTGCAGGTGCAGTTGATATGTCGCATCTCAAACATTTAATTTTGGATGAAGCAGATAGAATGCTTGACATGGGATTTAATGATGATATCATGCGTATCCTAACTTTTCTTCCTGCAACCAGACAAACACTGATGTTTTCGGCAACCATGCCACCAAAAATCAGAACACTGGCTAAGGCTATTTTAAAAAATCCAGAACAAATAAATATTGCCATAAGTAAACCTGCAGAAGGAATTTTGCAATTGGCATACATGGCCTACGATACTCAAAAACTTGCTTTACTAAAACATGTGTTAACCGAAAAAGAGCACGACTCAGTTATCATTTTTGCATCAACAAAAGAAAAAGTAAAAGATCTTGGAAGAGAACTTCAACGCTCAGGATTTTCGATAAAAGCATTTCATAGCGACCTTGAACAAAACGAGCGAGAAGACATTATGCGTGCATTTAAAAACAAGGAAGTAAAAATATTAATGGGAACAGATATTCTTTCGCGAGGTATTGATGTGGATGGAATAAGTTTGGTGGTGAATTATGATGTTCCTCCCGACCCTGAAGATTATATTCATCGTATTGGAAGAACTGCACGTGCCGATAAAACCGGAACAGCAATTACTTTTATCAATCCAAAAGACCAACGCAGTTTTTTTGATATAGAAAATTTAATCGGTGTTGAAATAACAAAATTACCCTTACTCGAAAAGTTAGGTGAAGCACCTTTGTATCAACCGCAGATAAAAACAAAAAAATCGTTTGAGAAAAAACCATTTCATCCAAAGAGAAGGAAGAAATAAATTTAATTAAACAATTTTGCAGTAAATAAAAACATCCTCATCAAACGAATACACAGCGCATATTCGGTGGTACCCATCAGCAATAATTAATTTAGTATTATCTGTATCTCTTACTAAAAGAATCGGAGAAAGAGGTACTTCATTTTTTATTTTTTTTCTATCTTTTTCAACATGCAAATTACTTACACCTAACAGTGATACATTTGCTGCTCTAAAAATATCTTTTGCTTTATACTTTCTAACTTCGGCTTTTTCTAAAGCTTTAACCAAATCAGCACTTTTATTATCGTTATAAATGAGACTTAAAAATGAAAGAGCTGCAGGATAATTATGTTGCTCTGGTTCGCTAAGCCAATTGATTTCTTTTTCTTCTTTCATATTAATAAGATTTATAATTTTCGATTTTGTTGTTTCATACAAAAATAAAAAAGCTCCACTCATGTGACGCTTTTATTTTAAGAGTGTGGAGGATAACGTACCGATAGCTATCGGGAGAACCGATGACCTCTTCCCTAAAGTATTCGGGGCATGCAAGCGTTTAGATTTTTTTGTGGA
>CANKGI010000120.1 GCA_947481365.1 Bacteroidota bacterium
CATGGGAAAATGCCTTACGGACATGGCTTCGGAGTGGCATGCGGATTTTTTATCAGTGGAAGTGCGTTGCCAATTATCTGGAACGAATTGCCTCAGTCAACAGTTCATTTAAAAGTTGATTTTGACGGAAGAGTGTTGATTACTTCTGGTGCAAATGATATCGGTCAAGGATCTGATACCATGCTTTCAATTATTGTTGCCGAAGTGTTGGGAATATCGATGGATAAAACTTTTGTGATTGCAGCCGATACATTAATTACTCCGGTTGATTTAGGTTCTTATTCATCACGTGTTACATTCATGGCAGGAAATGCAGCGAAAGATGCTGCTGAGAATTTGAGAAAAGAAATTTCAAATGCCATTTCGAAGAAAATGAATGTAGCTGTTGAGGAATTAATTTATTCAAACAACAGTGTTTTTAGCAATGATAAAAAAGTAGACTTAACCTGGGATCAGGCGATTGAAATTGTAACGGCAAATCGTGGAGCAGTGAATGTGAGTGGAAAATATATCTCACCAAAATTGGGTGGCGATTTTAAAGGTGCAGGAGCCGGATTGAGTCCTTCCTATTCTTTCAGTGCATGTGTGTCGGAAGTAAAAGTAGATTTAGAAACAGGACATGTAAAAATACAAAATGTTTGGGGAGCTCACGATTGCGGAAAAGCTTTAAATCCACTTGCTGTTGAAGGTCAGTTGGAAGGTTCGTGGCATATGGGAATTGGACAAGTGATGACCGAGTCGATGGAATATTACAATGGTTTATTGATCAATAATAATTTCCTCGATTATAAAATTCCAACTTCTTTAGATACACCTCCAATTCACACAAACATTGTTGAAACCATCGATCCTGAAGGTCCGTTTGGTGCAAAAGAAACAGGTGAAGGTGCTATTCATGCGGTGCTGCCATCGATTGCAAATGCTATATATGATGCAGTTGGAGTTCGCATAACAAAAATGCCAATTAAGAGTGAAGATGTTTTGAGATTGATGAAAGAAAATAAAACCAAAAACGTAGTAGCATAAATATGAAAATTATAAAATCAATTTCAATTCTTTGTATTTTTATCTTGTTGTTATCTTGCAATCAAAATAATAAGACAGCAGAACAAAAAAACAGTTCAGCAAATGATTCATCAAAATGCAAAGACAAACATGCCGATGCGGATTTTGATAAACTTATTTCACATTCAGTAAAAGTTTTTGGCGAAGTTGAAAATGTTTTGGAGTTGACAGTTGATTCACTTTTAAAAATGAATGTAAAACATATCGACAGGTATATGAGTGTTTGCCAAACAGGAGCAACCGATTCGGTAAATAAAACGTTTGAAGGAGTATCCTTAAAAGATATTTTGGAGAAAGCAAAATTGAAGCAACTCAATCATAAAGACAGAGCCTTTTATATTGTTGCCAATGCAAGTGATAACTATAAAGCCGTTTTCTCGTGGGGTGAAATTTTTAATAACGTAACAGGTGAAAATGTGTATGTTGTTTTTAAAGAGAATGGTGAGTTAATCAAAGAAAAAGGAGAGATGAAATTAATTGTTACAAATGATTTAAAAACCGGACCACGACATGTTTATTGGTTAACAGGAATTGATGTTGTTAAGGTAAAATAAATTTGAAATGGAAAAGGTCATTGATTGTCATTAATTGAACTAAGTTACACATAAGTAACGTATGAATATTAATTGACGCAAATGGCGCAAAATAAATGACATAATAAAAAGATATAATCAGTCTATATTATTTTTTTAAGAAACAATTTAAATATACTCAAATGACACTTGAAGAATTAAAAGTTTATCAATTATCAATGGAATTAGGCGAAAAAGTTTGGCAAATAGTTTTACCTTGGGATTGGCTTGCAAAAGATACGATTGCAAAACAATTAATCCGTTCTGCCGATTCTGTAAGTGCAAATATTAGTGAAGGTTTTGGGAGATATCATTTCAAAGACTCAAAGAATTTTTATTACTACTCGAGAGGTTCATTGTATGAGACTAAAACATGGTTAACTAAAGCCTTTAACAGGAAATTAATTACTGAAGAAAAATTTAAGTCAATGGTTTCTGATATAAATATAATCGGAATAAAATTGAATAATTATATTAATTCTATTGGTAAAAAAAATCTATAAGTGATAACATATTTCGCGAAGCTAACAACCATAAATGACACAAAGTAAATGACAACATTAACCAAAACATATATCAAAGCAAAAACAGTTGAAGAAGCCGTTTTAGCTGCTAAAGCAAATGGTAATAATTTTTGTTTTTTAGCAGGTGGAACAGATGTGCTTGTGAATAAATTTCAGGGAACTGAAGAAGCAACATGTCTGATTGATATTACCGGAATTGAAGAATTGAAAAGTGTGACTAATGAAGGAAATTTTTTAAAGATTGGTTCCTTAATAAAACTTGACGACCTGAAAAAGCATGATGTGATTGCAAAGAATTTTCCTGCATTGCTCGAAGCAGCTCATCAGGCAGCATCACCTATGTTACGCAAGACAGCAACCATTGGTGGAAACGTTTTATGTGAGAACCGTTGTTCGTTTTTTAATCAAAGCGAATTTTGGCGCGAAGCTGTTGGCTATTGTTTAAAATGTGAAGGTGATGTTTGTATAGCAACAGGTGGAACAAAAGCATGTTTCTCCAAATTTGTTTCCGATACAGCTCCAGTTTTAATTAGCATGGATGCGCAATTGGAAATTACAGATGAAACTGGCACAAAAATAATTCCTCTTGAAAGTATTTATACCGGAGATGGAATCAATCCTCGTAGTCTTTCAAAAACAGCAATCATTAAAAATATTATTTTACCACTCGACAGAAGCTTTAAAACAGCATTCCGAAAACTTCGTCCGCGTGAGGCAGTTGATTTTACTTCGCTTACCACTGCAGTTACTATTGACAATTCGGGCACCATTAAAATTGTGCTTGGAGGTGTTGATCCCAAACCTGTAGTTATTACTGGTAGTGTAAAAGATGATAAAGACAAACTAATCAAAGAAGCAATCAAGAAATCACGCATCGTTGATAATGATTATTATTCACGATCGTATCGTAAGGAAATGATTCCAGTATTTCTTAATCAGAGTTTTGAGGAACTATAACGTATCTTTCTTTCTGACCTGATTTTATCAGTAAATCGTTTACTTCTTTTTTGAGGTCTATCATTTTCAGTTCTCTGCCAATATAATTCGAGTTTGAAATTTGTAAAAGGTTAGTTTCTTGAGAAAGTTTGAAAAAAAGATTTTCCCGTTCGATTGCATATAAAATTGTTTTTTCAAGCAGGGTGCTGTTCATGTCTTGTTTTGATATGTAATCTTGTGCGCCTTCCTTCAATAGAGCTATCGAGAGATCGATATTTCTTAATTCGCTTACTAATACAATGGGTATTTTTTTTGCTTTTTCTTTTATTGCATCAAAAGTATGTTTCCCTTTACTGTCGGGTAAATTGAGGTCGAGTAAAATGAGTACAATGTCTTTTTGATACATTCTTATTTCTTCTAATCCTTGTTTCAAAGTTATTGCAGTAACAAGTTGGTATTTGAAAGAGTATATCTCATTCAACATTTCTTTTATCAATCTGATGTCACCTTGGTTGTCTTCAATAAGAAGAATATTTTTTTTGGATATGCCTTTCATGATTTTGGGAGTTTAACTAACGTGAGCCAAAATTCTTCTATTGATTTTACAACATCAAAAAAAGTGTTCACATCAATTGGTTTAATTAAATAACAATTTGCGTGTAAGTTATAACTTCTTAAAATATCTTCTTCGGATTTGCTTATGGTAAGAATCACTACAGGAATACTTTTAAGGTTCTCGTCAACTTTTATTTCTTCAAGTAATTCTAATCCGTTTTTTTTTGGCAGGTTTAAGTCGAGAATAATCAAATCAGGACGCGGAGCATCCACATATTTATTTCTTTTGTATAAAAAATCGGTTGCCTCTAATCCATCATACACTATATGAAGGTTGTTTTTTATCTTTCCATCTTTTAATGCTTCTAAAGTTAATCTGGCATCTCCAGGATTATCTTCTATTAAAAGAATTTCAACTAATTTTAAATTTTCCATAGTTAGTATAATTAATGTTTAATAGGTACCGTAAAGTAAAATGTTGTACCCTCATTTTCTTTTGATTTAAACCAAATGGTTCCACCATTAAGTTCAACAATTCGTTTACAAATAGAAAGTCCAATGCCTGTGCCAGTATAGTCGTTTGCAGAATGTAATCGTTGGAAAATAATGAATACCCGGTCGTGATATTCCATATCTATCCCAATTCCATTATCGCTCACAGAAAATTCATACATATCGTTTTTCTTTTCACAGCTTATAGTAATTTTGGGCAATACTGATTTCTTTTTAAACTTTATAGCATTTTCAATCAGGTTTTGAAATATACGCAATAGCGATGTTTCATCAGTTTTCAATATTGGCAGATTCGAATTGCTGATTAAAGCCGTATTATTCATTATAACCTTCTGGAGATTAATGATAACTTTTTCTAATATTTTAAAGGAATCTACCAATTCAAGCTTTTTTGATTGAGCGCTTATGTTTGAATATTCGAGCAAATCATTAATTAATTTTTGCATTCGAATAGCACCATCTACTGCGAAATGAATGAAATCATTTGCATCAGCATCTAGTTTATCTTTATATCGTTTTTGTAATAGTTGGGTGTAACTCGAAACCATTCTTAAAGGTTCTTGTAAATCGTGAGAAGCAATGCGGGCAAATTGAGAAAGGTCTTTATTAGATTGTTCTAACATAGCAGTGCGTTCTGAAATAGTTTTCTCAAGATTTGCGTTTATTTCGAGAATTTCTTTTTTTGAATTTTCAAGATTTTGGTTGGTACTAACTAATTCGGCAGCACGTTTTTCTTTGTCCTCGTTTTGTAAAAAGAGTTCTTTGTTAAATAATTGAACTTTTTGAATAGCAAGCTTGCGTTCTGTAATTTCATGCGAGATACAAAGGGCGGTAGCCACCGATCCGTCTTCTGCAAACTCTGGTGTCCACCTGCTTTCATAATACCGTAAACTTCCGTTTATGGGAATGCTTACTTCAATAGTTTTTTCCTTACCAGATGAAAAAACATAATTCAGTGACTCTTCATATAAAGAATTAATATCTTCAGAAAACCCTCTTTCACGAATAGTCTTTCCTACAATATTCGAAAATGAGTTGTTGGTAATTGTTGGTAGAGGATGATTAATATATAGGTATCGAAAATCCTTGTCGAATCGTTCGATGATATCAGGATTATTCTCAACCATTGCCCGAGATTCTTGCGCACTTTTAAATAATTTTAACGCTGCATTTTTACTTTCGGCAATTATTTTTTCTAAATTTTTATTAGCAATAATTAATTCGGAAGCGTGTTTTTTTTTCTCCTTGCGTTGAAATTCAAGTTCGTTATTGGCCAGATTTAAATCAGCTAACAATTCTTCTCTAGATCTAATCTGAGTGTCCATATTTAAAATTTATCCAAACCAATCTTTGTTCAATAAATAAAAGTTCGCAAGGAGTATTGAAATGTATTCGAACTTTGAAAGTGATGTGCCTAGCAAATGTTAATGAAAATATCCGAGAAAACTATGAGTTTTAGGTATAAATCAATTTTATGAGGCACATTTCTAATAATGCACTATTGTATGGCGTTTCTAAAATTTTGAATTAATTATTTATTGCTCACGTTAAAAATATATATTCCTACATATATATTTGTTCGATGGAGTTCATGCTAAACAGAAAAATACTTTCTGTTATCTTTTTTATTTACTCAATAAATTGTTTTGCTCAAGGTACTTATGTTCCCTTGGGGTCATCGTCTATGCATATGATAGACAGATTGGAAATGCTATCAGGTCACATCGCAACGCCTGCTCAGTTTAATACTACCACAAAGGCTTATCAACGCTCAAAAATTGCCGAATATGCAGATCAATACGACTCACTAAATTTAAGCAAACAAGATAAATTTAACCTTCAGTATTTAAGAGTCGACAATTTTGAATTTAGCAAAACCACCGATTGTGTTTCGAATAAGAAAATCGGAAAAACAGGTTTGTATCAAAAGAAATCGGCATTATATGCTGTTAATATTCCCGATTTCGATTTAATCATCAATCCAGTTCTTTATATGCGTGGTGAGTTTGATTCAAAAAGAAATGATCGTTTACCATACTTTGTTGATAGAGGAATAAGTATTCGAGGGAAAATTGGTAAAAACTTTAGTTTTTTTACCGAAGTAGCCGAAGAAATTCAAAGTTTGAATGGTTGGAATTTAGAATACTACAATCAATATGATGTGCTTCCCGGACAAAATTTTATCAATACCAATACTTACAAACCCAACGATAAATACCTTTTTAGTTATTGGAATTCTACCGGCTACATTGCCTATCAGGCAGGAAAATATTTTGATGTACAATTCGGTCATGGGAAAAATTTTATTGGCAACGGATACCGTTCTTTAATTCTCTCCGACTTCTCTTCACCATACACCTTTTTGAGATTAAATACCCGTATATGGCGAATTAATTACACAAATATTTTTGGCTCGTTATACAACTACGAACCTTTAAATATAACTCGTACCAACATCATAAAAAGGCATTATTTTGCCACAACTCATGCGAGTATCAATATCACTCAAAAATTAAATATTGGAATTTTTGAAACAACTATTTTTAACCGCGATTCGAGTTTTGGTACATCAGGTTTTGATGTGCAATATTTAAATCCTGTTATATTTTATAATGCAATGGATGATGTTTTAAACAGTCCCGACAAAGAAATTCTTGGGATTGATATTAAATACAACTTTGCAAAACGATATTCATTATACGGACAATTTGCTTTGTCGGAGTTGAACTTTTACAATCGCATATTTAAAAGTGGATGGTGGGGAAATAAAGAAGCCATTCAAATTGGGTTAAAACGAATTGATTTGTTCAATGTTTCAAATCTCGATTTACAATTGGAGTACAATCAGGCTCGTCCGTATTCTTATACTTCATACAATCCTCAAAATGCTTTTGTAAATTATAACCAAAGCATGATGCATCCGCTGGGTGCAAATTTTATGGAAGGGATAGCCATTTTAAGATATCAACCCACCGGAAAATTATTTTTGAATGCTAAGTTTATTTACAGCGCTTATGGTAATGATAGCAGTGGAAGCAATTGGGGGAAGAATATTTCGCTAAGTTATTTTACACGAACACAGCAGGATTTTGGAAACTATATAGGACAAGGTGTTAAAACAAATTTATTGATAACAACCTTTACAGCAAGTTATATGCTAAAACATAATCTGTTTACCGATCTTCAAATTTCATATCGAAAAGTAACAAGTGATTTAGCGGTTTTCGAATCAGAAATGTTCAACATTGGTGTTGCACTAAGATGGAACATTAACATGAATGAATGCGGTTATTAATCAGAATATTTTGAAAATTATTTAAGTGCTTACTTCTTGTTTTGATAAGTTTGTGGTGATATAGATTTCCGATTCCACTGTTTCAAAAATTCAAAAACTTTATCCTTACTATAACTTTGTTTTTCTTCCAAATACGAAGAGTTTTGTGTGTGAATTCTATTTCCATTTTCATCTAAAATAATAAATACCGGAAAGCCGAATCGTTGCGGAAAGCCATACTTAGCTAGCAGTTTCTCGTTCTTGTTTTCTTTGCTGTAATTTAAATGATAAACAATAAAATCAGCATTCAGTATAGAATCTATTTGAGCATCGGCTTTGCAAAAACGGTTGAACTCAATGCACCATTTACACCAATTACCGCCAACTTGTAGCAGCACGTGTTTGTTTTCTTTTTGTGCTTTTTTGATTGAAAATTCGATATCATTTTCGGCATTGGCACTTGGGTCGTATAATTTATGTTCGGCAGTTTGCGCTTGCGAAAAATGGAATGCAATAAATAAAATTAAAAGGATGAAATATTTTGTCAGATTATTCATGTTTTATAAATGAGATTTTAAAAATAGTATAAAACATGCGTTCAAAGCAAATTGATGTATTTTAAAATCTGACCACGGTCAGTCATAACAATGACAATTATCATTTTATGTTGTAGCTGGCAACCATAGATTTACGGCTGTTTAACTCATGATGTTTCGGTTCTGGTATTTCTTCTAAAAGCCTTATCAGCAGCCGAATCAATAATAAAAATCTTATTATGTCGAATATTAAAATAATGGATGGCAATGAAGCAGCGGCTCACATTGCTTACAAAACCAGCGAAGTTTGCGCCATTTATCCTATTACGCCATCATCAACCATGGGCGAGTTCTGTGACGAATGGTCGGCAGCCGAAATGAAAAATGTTTTTGGCGAAATTCCTAAAGTAATTGAAATGCAAAGCGAAGGTGGAGCGGTAGGTGCTGTTCACGGTGCATTGCAAGGTGGAACACTTTCGTCAACGTTCACTTGCTCGCAAGGCTTATTGCTCATGATACCCAACATGTATAAAATTGCCGGTGAGTTAACACCAACAGTTTTTCATATTGCAGCTAGAGCTTTGGCAACTCACGCACTTTCTATTTTTGGCGATCACTCTGATGTGATGGCAGTTCGTCAAACGGGATGGGCAAATTTGTTTGGGCGAAATGCACAAGAAGCAATGGATATGGCTTTGATTGCTACAGCTTCTTCCTTGCGCTCGCATGTTCCCTTTTTAAATGTATTTGATGGTTTTCGTACATCACACGAATTAATGAAAGTGGATGTGATAGACGATGCAACAATATTGCAAATGATAGATGAGAATGATATTCTTACTCATCGCAAACGCTCTATGTCGCCCGAAAACCCTAGCATTCGTGGAACAGCACAAAATCCTGATGTGTTTTTCCAAAGCCGCGAAGCTGGAAATAAATTCTATTTGAATGTTCCAATTGTGGTAAACCAAATGATGAAAAAATTTGGCGAACTCACCGGAAGAAATTATAAACTTTACGAATACCTTGGTCCTGAAAATCCTGATAGAATTATTATCATCATGGGCTCAGGCTCGAGCACAGTTCACGAAACAATGGAATATTTAAATGCCAACGGAGAAAATGTTGGGTATTTATATGTTCGATTATTTCGTCCGTTTGTTGTGAAAGATTTTGTGAATGCGATTCCGAAATCGGTGAAAAAAATTGCTGTACTCGATCGTTGCAAAGAACCCGGTGGAGTTGGAGAGCCATTGTATATGGATGTGGTGAATGCATTGATGGAAGCGTGGGAAGGACCAATGCCAAAAGTTGTTGGCGGCCGTTACGGATTGGCATCAAAAGAATTTAATTCATCGATGGTTAAAGCCATTTATGATGAGTTAAAAAATGATTCGCCAAAAAATCATTTCACCATTGGTATTGAAGATGATGTTACGCATACCAGTTTGGTTTACGATAAACATTTCACTCTTGATAAACAACATCTTTTCCGTGGATTGTTTTATGGTTTAGG
>CANKGI010000121.1 GCA_947481365.1 Bacteroidota bacterium
ATAATGGGCGACAGATTGCGAATGAGCGAACATTTTTTACACCCCAATGTTTTTATCAGAAGCATGGCAACACGAGGAAGTTTGGGTGGACTGGCACCTAAAATTTTTGAAGTGTGTGATGTTTTTCGTGCTGCAAATTTTGATCATATTATTATCGAAACTGTAGGTGTTGGACAAAGTGAAGTGGAAATTGCTGCACTTGCCGATACAACCGTTTTGGTTTTAGTGCCTGAAGCAGGAGATGAAATTCAAAACATGAAAAGCGGTGTGATGGAAATTGCCGATGTGTATGTGGTAAATAAATCGGATCGTGAAGGTGCAGATACTTTTTTTAATAATTTATTTATGGTTGCCCACACCAATATTCGCAATGGTTGGGAAGCACCGGTGATAAAAACCATTGCTTATCGAAATGAAGGAATAACAGAGCTGTTGAGTGCCATCGATAAACATATTCACGCTTCAAATAACACCGATAAAAAAATTCATTTGCTTGCCGAAAAAGCAATGATGATGATTCGCAATATGCGCACAAAAGATATTTCAATCTCACAAATTGAAAATGAATTGAAAATATTAAGTACTCAGAATGATTTTAATATTTACCGTTACGTAAAAAAATATTTGTAATTATTTTTCTTCCTAATTTCAAATTCGTATTCAATATTTTTTTGATTTCTAAAATTGAGTACTTTCGCAGCAGAAAACAACAAGTATGAATAAACTGATAGAAGCAATAAAAAAATCTTTGGCAAAAGATGGTATCAATGAAAATGTGGTTGCATTGCTAAAAGAATTGAGAGAATGGTTTAAAGCAAACATGAACGAGCCGGGATATGTTAAAATGGTTCGTTTGGCTTATGAAGATATTGAAGCAAACGGAGATTATACTTATTTGTTTTTGGAGGATAGTGATGGGAAAGCAAACCTTGAGTATTTTATTGATTTGCTAAGCGATAACCAAAATAAATACAACAAAGAAGAGCTACAGGAAGTACGCAACTTGATGGAAGGAATTGAGCCTGAAGTTGAGGAAGAAACAGAAGACAACGCATAATCTTTCCGAATTTTTTCGGACTACATTTAAATTTTTTTAGGCGATTTATGCAACGATTTTTTGTTGCAACATTGTTTTTACGTTGCTGATAATTGCATCAGTATCGTAACCACACTCGGCATATAACTCGGCTTGTTCACCATGTTCAACAATATGATCGGGCATTCCCATCATTTTTATTTCTGCTGAATAATTATTTGCAGCCATAAATTCAATCACTGCAGATCCCATTCCACCAACAATTGTTCCGTCCTCAATAGTCATTATTTTTTTGTATTTTGAGAAAACCTCATGCATCAATTCTTCGTCAATTGGTTTTACAAAACGCAAATCGTAATGCGCTACATTTATTCCTTCAAGTGCTAGTTTTTCGGCTGCTGCTGTTGCAAAATTCCCGATATGGCCAATTGTTAAAATAGCAACATCATCACCATCTCTCAACTTTCTTCCTTTGCCAATTTCAATTTCTTTAAAAGGTGTCTTCCATTCGGGCATTACGCCATTACCCCGAGGATAACGAATGGAGAAAGGACCCGCATTTTTTTCGAGCGAAGCTGTAAACATTAAGTTGCGCAATTCTTCTTCATTCATCGGTGCACTCACAATCATATTCGGAATGCATCGCATAAACGGAATATCTAATGCGCCATGATGTGTTTGCCCATCGGCACCTGCAATTCCTGCCCTATCCATACATAACACAACATGTAGTTTTTGTAAGGCAACATCGTGCACAACTTGGTCGTAACCGCGTTGCATAAATGATGAATAAATATTGCAAAACGGAATCATTCCTTGTGTTGCCAAACCTGCCGAAAATGTAACGGCATGTTGCTCTGCAATTCCCACATCAAAAGTTCTTTCCGGAATTTTATTCATCATGATATTAAGCGATGAACCCGAAAGCATTGCGGGTGTAACACCTACAATTTTTTTATTTTGCTCGGCAAGCTCAACCATTGTGTTTCCAAATACGTCTTGGTATTTTGGAGGTTGTGGTTTATCCGATTTCGATTTATAAATTTCTCCTGTTACTTTATCAAACAAACCCGGAGCATGCCATTTGGTTTGATTTTTTTCGGCCAATTCAAATCCTTTTCCTTTTACGGTAAGAACATGTAATAATTTCGGTCCTGGAATTTTTTTCAAGTCGTTCATTACCTTCACCAAGTGATTCACATCGTGACCATCGATAGGTCCAAAATAACGAAACTTCAACGACTCAAACATGTTGCTTTGCCTAAGCAAACCAGCTTTCATCGTATCGTGTATTTTGCCAATAATATCTTGTGAAACATGACCAACTTTTCTTAATCTGTCGAGCGCTTTCCAAACATCATCTTTAAAACGATTGTATGTTGGCGATGTAGTGATGTCTGTTAAATATTCTTTCAATGCACCAACATTTGGGTCGATGCTCATGCAATTATCGTTAAGCACAACAAGCAAATTTGAGTTTTCAACCCCAGCATGATTCAAGCCTTCAAAAGCAAGTCCTGCAGTCATTGCACCATCACCAATTACAGCAATATGCTGACGATCTAACTCACCTTTTAATCGAGATGCAACAGCCATTCCGAGTGCCGCTGAAATTGATGTTGACGAATGACCAACACCAAAAGTATCGTATTCACTTTCGTTTCGTTTTGGAAAACCCGAAATGCCTTTATAAACCCTGTTTGTATAAAACTTTTCTCTTCTTCCAGTAAGAATTTTATGTCCGTATGCCTGATGACCAACATCCCAAACCAACTGGTCGTATGGCGTATTAAAAGCATAATGAAGAGCAACTGTAAGCTCAACCACACCAAGACTTGCCGCAAAATGTCCTCCGTGTACCGACACCACATCAATGATATACTGACGTAAATCTTCACAAACCTTATTTAAGTCTTCCTCCTTTACTTTTCGAAGATCAATCGGATATTTGATTGGTTCTAAAAACGGTCCTGCTTTAATCTCTGATTTATTCACGTATTCCCTTTTACTATTATCGGTTTACAATAACCAACTAAAAAATTTATCAAAAATAATCAATTCTTGTTTGCTGTTTTTATAAAAAATTACAAACGTGCGTCAAGAATATTCAAATCATATCTAGGACTTAAACTAATGACAGGTATGGTTGAGTGATTGACCATTTGCTGTGCAAATTTTCCTAAGAAAAACGAACCGATTTGCGCTTCCTGTTCTGTCATAATAATAATCAAATCGGCATTTACTTTATCGGCATGTTCAATTGTTGAATTAGTAATATTTGAACCCACTTTTTTCTCGATGGTATATTCAATTTTTGCCTCTTCCATTTTCTCCTTTACCTGTTTTAAATAAACATTTAAATGCCTTTCTGTTTCAACATCCATATCAACAGTAACACCTAAAACGTGAATTGTTGAATCAAATTGTTTGGCAAGTTTTATGGCAAACGGAACTTTTTGCCTCGATTCAATTGTTGTATCAATTGGCAATACTATTTTCTTAAAATTATTGTGTTGTGCATTTTCGCGCATGGTTAAAACCGGACACTTGGCCATACTCACAACGCGGTATGCAGTACTTCCCATCCAAAACTCTTCAAATCCTGATATACCATGAGTTCCCATAATAATTAAATCGGCATCAACCTCATTCGAAGCATCAATAATTCCATTGTATGGTCGTCCTGATTTATGTAAAAACTGATAATCAAAACCATCACAATTTTGATTAATTATTGCTTTAATATCATTGTTCGAAATTCCTTCATCAATGTGAATAACACAAAGTTTACTGTTATATTTTTTGGCAAAAAACAGAGCCGATTTTAATGCAACAATTGCTTGTGATGAACCGTCAAATGGTAAAAGAATTTGCTTAAATGCATTTTCCATAAATGTTAAAATTTAGTACAAGATAATCTTTTGCCAAAATATACCAAGATTGAATAATACAATGTTTACTGTCCTTTGAAATTGGGTTTTCTCTTTTCGATAAACGCAGTAACACCTTCTTTGTAATCATCACTTCTTCCGGCTATTTCCTGGCAATATGCTTCATATTCGAGCATTGTATCCAAATCGGAATGAAATGATTTATTGAGCATTTTTTTCATCATGGCAACTGCTTTGGTTGGGGCATTTTGATAATATGCTGCAATTTTATCTGTCTCCATATCGAGTTCTTCGGGCTTTACCACACGGTTTACCATGCCCCATGCTAGCGCTTGTTGTGCAGTAACTTTCGTTCCCATTGTGGATAGTTCGAATGCTCGAGCCGATCCAACCAATCGTGGTAAAAAATAAGATGAACCCGAATCGAGTACTAAGCCAACATTCACAAAAACTTCTATCAACGATGCGTTTTCTGATGCAATAATCATATCGCTTGCAAGCGCCATCGAACAACCTGCTCCTGCAGCAACTCCATTCAGTTTACAGATAATCGGGATGGGTAAATTTCTCATGGCTTTAATCATTGGATTATAGCGCTTGTAAATTGATTCGCTTAGCGAGCGTTTAGTTCCTGCTATCGATTTTAAATCCTGACCTGAGCAAAATGCTTTACCTGCTCCTGTTAAAATGAGCACGCGAATGCTTTTATCCTTTTCGCACTTTTTCAATGCTTCAATTACATCATAGCTTTGCTGCTCATTAAATGCATTAAATACATCAGGGCGATTTAACGTTAGTGTTGCAATTCCGTTGTTTACATCAAATAATATTGTCTCGTAACTCATGTTATTTTAAAGGATTATTCTTTGATAAAGTTTTGAATGAAGCAAAATATTTTTGTTATAAAATAAAAAACATGATTAGTGTACCAGTTAAAAATCCCATGTACAATTGTTGCTGATTATGCGACTCTGCATAAATTCTTGCCGATGCTGTAATACCTGTAATAATAAAAATAATGATCAGCAATAACCTGATATCAAAACTTGCCTGATGAACAGAAGCAACTATAACTGCAGATAAAGCACCTAATGCCGAAGTATGAATGCTGATTTTATAAAATAAATTAATGATTAAAACAGCAACAGTTATGGTTGAGCAGCCCAATAAGTAGGAAACAATAATTTGTGGTGCTCCTACTTTCATGAATAAATAATAGTTGAGCAAATAAATTGTAGAGGTGATGATATATGGCAATGTTCGCTCGTCTTTATTATCAATTAATAGCGAACTTATTTTACCAAGCACTTTCATCAACAGCACGATTAATAGTGGTAGAATTCCTGTTGTTACAAAAATGAAAAGTATATAAATTAATTTAACATTATCGCTTAACCCAAATTGCAAAACCGGAAATAAAACAAACAACAATAACAGGCTTATTAGGTTAATAAAAACCGGATGAAATATTGATGAAATAATGAGGGCTACTTTTCTGTTCATTTTTACTTCGCAAAGAACTCATTTGTTTTTGATGAAATCCGTACGTAAATTCGTACAGATATTTTTTAAAATGAAAACTGCAACTGTTACTGGATTTAGAGATAATATTAAAGATTACCTGGAAGAAATTATTGATAACCATGAAGAGTTATTGATATCGCGCGCCAAAAATAAAAATGTAGTTGTACTGTCTCAGGAAGATTATGAAGCTATGCGTGAAACCGCATATTTATTGTCTTCATCAGCAAATGCAAAACGAATTAACGATTCGTTGAAACAATTTGAAAAAGGTAAATTAGTAAAAAAATCTTTGAAAGATTTATGATTTGTTTTACTGAAAACGCTTGGGATGATTACTTGTTTTGGCAACAAAATGACCCTCAAAAAATTGTAAGAATAAACGAATTATTAAAAGCAATAACCAGAGAACCCTTTAAAGGAATTGGAAAACCCGAACCATTAAAAGGAAATTTAAGCGGATGGTGGAGCAGAAGAATTGACCTTGAACATCGCATATT
The DNA here is from genome assembly GCA_947481365.1 of Bacteroidota bacterium. Classification (GTDB taxonomy): domain Bacteria; phylum Bacteroidota; class Bacteroidia; order UKL13-3; family UKL13-3; genus CAIUEQ01. Next base: position 5,949 of record CANKGI010000121.1, read on the forward strand.
ATATAAAATGGAAAACAAAAATGTGATTGTGCTACAATGCAGGTTTCATTATAGCTAAGCTTACATCAACGAATCAATGATACTTTCAATGCTCACACCTTCGGCTTCGGCTTTATAATTTTTGATAAGGCGATGACGCAATACATTTTTTGCAACAGCTTTCACATCATCAATATCGGGTGAATAACTTCCGTTAATCAATGCATGGCATTTTGCTCCAAGAATAAGGAATTGTCCGGCACGCGGACCAGCACCAAACGAAATAAATTCGTTTACTTTATCGGTTGCATTTGCCGTTTGCGGACGTGTTTTACTCACTAATTTCACCGCATATTCTAACACATTATCGGCAACAGGAACTTTTAAAACCAAGCTCTGAAAAAATAATATTTCGTTGGCATGCAATATTTTTTGAAGCTGAGGATGTTTACCGCTTGTTGTATTTTTTATCACCAACAGTTCTTCTTCAAATTTGGGATAATCTAAAATGACGTTAAACATAAAACGGTCGAGTTGCGCTTCTGGCAAAGGGTACGTTCCCTCCTGCTCAATCGGATTTTGTGTTGCCAAAACAAAAAATGGTTGGTCGAGTGTATGGTTTTTTCCGTTGGCTGTAATCGATCTTTCTTGCATCGCTTCGAGCAATGCAGATTGTGTTTTAGGAGGAGTACGATTAATCTCATCGGCCAAAATAATATTCGAAAATATTGGACCTCTGATAAATTTAAACTCTCTCTTTTCATCTAAAATTTCAGAACCTGTGATATCACTCGGCATTAAATCGGGAGTAAATTGTATGCGGCTGAACTTTAAATCGAGCACATCGGCAATGGTACGAACGAGTAATGTTTTTGCCAGCCCCGGAACACCAACGAGTAAGGTATGTCCATTAGCAAAAATCGACATCAGCACAGCATCAACAACATCATGTTGCCCGATAATTACTTTGCCAATTTCAGCCTTTAGTTCTTTGTATTTTTTATGCAGCGCATCTGCCGCTTCAACATCTGATTGATATACTGTAGTCATTAAATTATTTTTTAGTAAATTTATCTAAACTAGGACAGTTCTGATATGAATCTGAAACATGAATGTAAATCTTTTTGCGGTATCCTTCAATCCAATCCTGCATCGCTTTTTGTTGTTTGCGCTGAAAGGCCATTGCCTGCAATTTTTGGTAATCATCTTTCATGTTACACTCATGAGGTTTCGACTCTGATTTAAGATACATCACACGCCATGCTTTATCTCTATCAGGTCCTGGTATTGTTATCTGTTCAGGCTCCGACATTTCGCCCGGTTTCATTTTTTCGATAATGAAGTAAAGGTCTTTCGGAAGTTCGTCAATTGGTACTTTTGTTGTTCCAATTTGTCCTTCAGTAATAAATCCGCCATTTGCTTTGGTAGGCATATCATCCGAATATTTTTTTGCCGCATTTTCAAACGTTAACGAGTCAATTTTTATCTGCCAAATAATGCTATCCATTTTTTGTTTAGCAATTTCAATATCCGACCTGAAAATTTGTGGTCGAATGAGAATGTGTCGAACATTAATATTGTCTCCTTTTCTGTTTACTAGTTTTAAAAAATGATATCCGAATTTTGTTTCAATAATTTTTGAAATGCTATCGGGTTTTAATTTAAAGGCTGCAGCTTCAAATTCTGGAACCATATCACCTCTCGAAAAATAGCCAAGCTCGCCACCTTTTGCTGCCGACCCTTTATCGTCAGAATAAATAAGAGCTAGCGTACTAAATTCTTCTCCGCTTACAATACGGTCGCGTAATTCGGTAATTTTTTGAAGCGCTATTTGCTTTGCATCTGAAGAAACTTTAGGTTGAATAATGAGTTGCGCAACTTCAATTTCGGCACTGTAATACGGAAGACTATCCATTTTATCCAACTCATTGTAATATTTTTTGATGTCGGTTGGCGATACTTTTACATCTTTTAAAATCTTTCCCTGCATTTCCTGAACCAACATGTTGCTTCTAATTTTTTCGCGATTGTTTGCTTTTATTTCGGTAATGGTTTTTCCATAAAAATCTTCCATTGCTTTTTCTCCGCCAAATTGTGCAGCAAAATACCTGATACGTTTTTCGAGCTCTCCATCCACACGTTCATCAGGTAATTCAATACTATCAAGTTGTGCTTTGGTAAGCATTAATTTATTGATAATTTGTTGCTTTAATATTTCGCATTTTACACTATCCGAAACTTTAGGCATTTCTTTTTGAAGTTGCTGAAACTCTATTTCTACTTCACTTTCGAGGATAATATTCTCGCCTACAACACCAACAATTTCATCAATGAGTTTTCCTTGTTGTGCTTGTGCCAAAAAACACATGGCAATACTAATAACCAATAAAAAAAGTTTCTTCATTTGCTGTATTTTTCAATATCCTTATTTAGCTCTGCTTCTTTCATCAGCGTTAATTCCATTTCCTTTAGCAATTTAAGTTTTCTATCGTTTAATAAAATTGAACGGATATTGTCGCGCTCAAACTCCATTAACGAAATACTATTCTTAATACGATATGCTTTAATGTTAATGAGGTAAATATAATTGCCTTCCGCTATTTCAAGAAATTTATTGTTTCGCAGAAATTGTTCTTGGTCGTAATTTTTTATAGGAAGTTCTTTCAAAATCTCATTAAAATCGAGCCATACTTCATCATCCAAAAAAGAGTTGTTTGCATATTTAACACATAATGCCGCCAACTTTTCTTTGTCGGAAATACGTGACGACCGAAATAAATTTCGTATTTGAACCAACGCTTGTGACGATTCGGTTATTTTAACAAAAGTAATTTGTACTAGATTTTTTTTGAGCTCGAAATTGTTTTTGTTCTTTTCGTAATATTCTTTCAATTGATTTTCGGTAACGGTTGTATCAATACGTTCGTTAACGAGTTTCATTTGATATTTATAAATAAGTAGTGAATTGCGGTACTCATCAATACTTTTCTGAACGTCCTTTTCCTCATCTGATAAGTTAAGTTGTGCTTTATGGGCAAGTACTTTGTTTCTTATCCAGTTATCTATAAAAGATTTTACAACACGTTCGCTATCGGCAGTGCTGAGTGTAGTTGAAATCATTCCTTTTAAATCAGAGGGATATAAAAAATCTTCGTACACCTTTGCAATAGGTGGCTCATTGGTTAATTGCGATTGCTTTTGTTTGCAACCAATCAATACCAATAAAACCAAAACAATATAAAAGCTATTTCTTTTCAATGAGGGCGCTAAATTAGGTGTTTTTAAATGAAATTTGATTGCGTATTTTTTTAATAAAACAACTTTTCAAAATAAAAAAGCCACCTCAAAAAGGTGGCTTTTATGCATACTGTTTTACTTGATTATTTAAACAAAGTTTTTACTGTTTCTTCATTCACTTTAACCGGATATTTTTCGCGAAGCGATTTTATCCATTCTTTCTCAAGATAATTTTGATAATC
>CANKGI010000122.1 GCA_947481365.1 Bacteroidota bacterium
CACCGAGCAATACTGAAAAATAAACGAGTACAAATAAAAATAATACGATTGGCGACATTGGCAACAAAACTACTCACGTTCAATTTTTATCACAGCATTAATTAACCACAACTTTGCCTAGTTGTAAATAAAATAACACAGCAGGATAATTAACTACATATTTTAAGTTGTGAAAAAACTGGCTATTAATTTATGCTTCGGTATGCTTTTTAAAATTATCTAAAATAGCCTGCCATCCCATTTGTTGCATTTCTACTGGGTTTACCTTTTCGGCTTCAAAAGTTTCGGTTACAATTGTTTTGTCATCGCTATTTTTAAATTCAACTAACATTTTTCTTCCATCACCCAAAGTAATATCAATTAATTTTTCGTTTTCAATTTTGTTATACGTTCCCCAAAAATCAAAACTAAAGCTTCCATCCTTTGCAGCCATTGTGTAATGAAATTCACCGCCCACCACAAAATTATTTTCAGCTATTGGGCAATGCCAATCTAGGCTGGCAAAACTCCACTTTGTTATATGCTCGGTCATTATCCAATTGTTCCAAACCTTATCTAGTGTTGCGTTTATTAATGCTTGCACGGTGATGCTTTTTGTTTCGGTGTTGCTCATTTTAATAAATTTTTTGCGGTAAAATAATTATCTACTTATAACAATTTTATTTAATAGCTGTTTGTCGTCAATGATAACTTTCACAAAGTAAATTCCGTTTCGTAAATTATCCAAAAACGGAACGTTCAAATTTTTCTCTCCTGCTGTTTGATCTTCATTCAAAAGTGTTGTTACAACTTTTCCTTGCAAATCAAAAAGTTGAATGGTTACACTGCTCGATTGGTTGAGCGTATAACTAAAGTTTAAATTGTTTTGTGCCGGTATAGGAAAAATCTTTATCCCCATATTGTTTTCTCCAATTGATGAGATTCCTGTATTTGCAGGCCATTCGTTAATTACTAAATGTGTTGTGTTCCATAAATCACCTGCATCATTATTATTGTTTCCGTTTACAGCGTTAAGCACTGCCCACATCGATATTGTTCCTGTTCCTGAAACAGGTGCCGTCCAAGTAAACGTTTTGCTATAAATGGTTCCTACGCCACCCGTCCCACTTGTTGGTGTTAACGCTGTTGTTTGCTCTAACATCGGCACTACAAAGTTTTGTGCTTGAGGTGCTGCAAGATGAGTACCTGTTGGTGTTGGTGATACCCACGAGCCTGTTGGAACTGGTGTTACAGCTGCTGCTGAACCTTTTATACATCCCAGCTGAAAACCAAATTTCGGCAAATTGCTTGTGGTATTATTTGTTCCAGTAAGTTTTAATGTATAAGTCATTCCGGCCTTATAATGTGTAGTTGCAACACCTGCAGAATCTAGTTCTACTGCCAAATTAATTCCTGTGTTTGCTGTTGATGAGTGGCATCCATTACCCGAACATCCTGTTGGGTTACTCAACCCTGTTTCGGCCCCAGTGCAATCCCACCCCTGACTTCCGGGCCCAGCATTGTAGCTGCTAAACATTGTACCACATACTATAGCGGCAACCCAATAAATAAATGTGCGTTTTTTCATGGTTTTAATTTTTACAAATATGCTCAAATACTTTTTTGATATAGAACACTCTGAATTGAATTCTGTTTTAATTGTTTTGCAATGATTCGATATTGTTCTGTTTGGTTGCTCATTCACGTTTAATGGCTGTGGTTTTTTCGTTACATTTGCCGTTCATGAATTATCCGTCACAATTAATTGAAGAGGCCGTTAATGAGCTATCAAAATTTCCGGGAATTGGTAAGAAATCAGCCATGCGTATGGTTTTGTTTTTGCTTAAGCAGTCGGAAAACGATGTAAATAAACTTGGAGAATCCATCATCAAACTCCGAAATAACATTCGCTATTGTAAACGTTGTGGAAACGTTTCCGATCACACTGTTTGTAATATTTGTGCAAACTCAAAACGCGACCAACATTTAATTTGTGTGGTAGAAGATTTGCGAGATGTGATGGCGATTGAAAACACCAATCAGTTTAACGGAACTTATCATATTCTAGGTGGATTAATTTCTCCTGTAAATGGTGTTGGCCCCGATGCGCTAAATATTGAATCGCTTATCGATAGAATAAAAACTGAAAACACCCGCGAATTAATTGTGGCAATTAGCGCAACAATGGAAGGTGATACAACAGTGTTTTATTTATCAAAAAAACTAAAAGATACGGCTGTAAAAATTTCCACCATTTCGAGAGGCATTGCAATTGGTGGCGAACTTGAATACGCTGATGAAATTACTTTAGGTCGCTCGATAGCTTTGCGGGTTCCATACAATTTATAAATTATTATATTCGTTTCCAACAAGGTGAAACTCTCGGTAGTCATAGTTAATTATAATGTAAAGTATTTCCTCGAACAGGCATTGCACTCGGTGCGTAAAGCTATTGTTGGAATTGATGCTGAAGTTTTTGTTGTTGATAATCATTCAGTGGATGGTTCGTGCGAAATGGTAAAAAGAAAATTCCCTGAAGTTGTATTAATTGAAAACAAAGAAAACTGCGGGTTTTCAAAAGCAAATAATCAGGCCATTAAACAATCGAAAGGAGAATATATTCTTTTATTAAATCCTGATACGGTTGTTGAAGAAGATTGCTTTAGTAAGATTATTTCTTTCATGAACAACACGCCTGATGCCGGTGCTTTAGGGGTAAAAATGATTGACGGAAAAGGTCACTATCTTCCAGAGTCGAAACGAGGATTGCCCACACCTACTGTTGCTTTTTATAAAATGTTTGGGTTGGCCAATTTGTTCCCAAAATCAAAACGTTTCGGACAATATCATTTAGCTTTTCTTGACAAAAATAAAACGCATCAAGTAGATGTTTTGGCTGGCGCTTTTATGTTGTTGCGCAAATCTGTTTTAGATAAAATTGGGTTGCTTGATGAAGAGTATTTTATGTACGGAGAAGACATTGATCTCTCATACCGAATTACGAAAGCCGGTTATAAAAATTACTATTTTCCCGAAACAACTATTATTCATTACAAAGGCGAGAGCACAAAAAAAACAAGCGTTAATTATGTGTTTATTTTTTATCGTGCGATGATAACGTTTGCACAAAAACACTATACACACAAGCTTGCGCAATCGTTTAGTTTGATTATAAATATTGCAATTTATATACGTGCCGCCATTTCAATTTCGATGCGTGTTGTACAAAAATTTTATCTTCCTTTTTTGGATTTTATTTTCATGTATGCTGCCATGTTTTTGGTAAAAGAATATTGGACACACAACGTAAAAGATGTCTCGGGGCAATATTACCCGTCTACTTTTATGACGGTAAATAGTTTAATTTATTCTCTATGCTGGATTGTTGGTTTATATATTTCTGAAGCATACGAAAAGTCTCGTTCAATACTTCGGGTAATTAATGGAATATTATTGGGCTCTGTTATTATTTCTGTTGGATATGCTTTTGCTCCTGAAAGTTATCGATTCTCGCGAGCACTTATTTTGTTGGGCTCTGCAAGCGCATTAATTGTTTCTTATTTAAACAGGTTGCTTGTTTACACCTATCGGTATAAGAAGTTTAACCCAGCCATGCAAACCGACACAAAGACAATAATTATTGGAAACAAAAAAGAGGTTTCGCGTGTGCTCGATTTGCTTGTGAAATCAAAAGCCAATTGTGATTATGCTGGATATTTAAACATAAACATCGAAGAAGAAAACGATGATCATTTTTTGGGCAACGTAAAAGATCTTCACGAAATAGTTGAGTTTTTTAGTGTTGAGGAAATCATTTTTTGCTCAAAAGATATGTCGGCACAACAAATCATTCAATGGATGGGAAACATCACAAAACCATCTATTCAATTCAAAATTGTTCCCGAAGAAAGTTTGTTTATTATAGGCAGTAATTCAAAAAACGCTCCCGGAGATTTTTATACACTTGAAATAAATTTATCACTAAACACTCCTCTTCAAATAAAAAAGAAACGGCTTTTTGATGTTGCTGTTAGCCTTTTGTTAATCCCAGTTTCACCATTGCTTTTATTGTTTGTAAACAAGCGACTAAACTACTTAAGCAATATTATTAAAGTATTGTTTGGCGAAAAAACTTGGGTTGGGTACGCCATTACCGATAATTATAAAATGTTACCAAAAATTAAAACAGGTGTGCTCTCCCCTGTTGACTCATTTGGAAAGAAAAATATAAATAATGTTACAGCCGAAAAACTAAACTTTTTGTACGCAAAAGATTATAGTATGGAAAAAGATTTGCTCATTTTATTGGGCGGTTTAAGCCGGTTAGGAAACTAATTCACAATTTTACCTGATTTATGGTATTTGCATTTGGAGAAACAATTATTTACTTCGAATTGTTATTTACACAAAATGCCAACCGCAATTACAAACGATATTAAGATCACTGTTGAAACAGCTTTTCAACCTCAAAGGGTTGTAAATCCTGATGGCGATTTTACTTTTGCTTACCGGATTACCATCGAAAACCATAGCGAACATACCATTAAACTGCTGCGCAGACATTGGTATATTATTGATTCGGTAAATGATAAAACAGAAGTGGAAGGTGATGGGGTTGTTGGGCTTCAACCGATTATTGCACCTGGAGAGTCGCACCAATACGTATCGGGATGTGCATTGCGTTCTGATATTGGAAAAATGTTTGGCACGTATACCATGGAGCGCACAAACGATGGAAACATGTTTGATGTTGATATTCCCGAGTTTAAACTCGTTGCACCATTTCGATTAAATTAAATTTCTTTTCGTAAACGAGCTACCGGAATATTTAATTGCTCACGATATTTCGCAACCGTTCTTCGTGCAATGGTGTATCCTTTTTCTTTCAATATCTCCATCAGTTTTTCGTCAGGAAGGGGTTTGTGTTTATCTTCGGCCTCAATAGCATTTTGTAAAATCTTTTTCACTTCGCGACTCGAAACCTCTTCACCATCTTCCGTTTGGATGCCTTCACTAAAAAAGAATTTTAATGGTATTACACCAAAATCTGTTTGAACATATTTGCTGCTTGCAACACGCGAAATAGTTGAAATGTCCATTCCAATTTCATCAGCAATATCTTTTAATATCATCGGACGAAGTTTTGTTTCGTCTCCTTCTTCAAAATAGGCATATTGCTTTTTCAGAATCGCATTCATTGTTATAAGCAATGTGTTTTGTCGTTGTTTTATCGATTCGATAAACCACTTAGCACCATCTAATTTTTGCTTGATGAACTGAACTGTTTGCTTTAAATCTTTACTCGGATTTGCTGTCGAATCATATCCTCTCAGCGTTTCCATATACGAACGGCTAACTCTTAGGTCGGGTGCGTTTTTGGAGTTTAAGTGTATTTTAAGTTTTCCGTTTTCTTCAACCGCAATAAAATCAGGAGTGATATATTGTGGCCGCGAAATACTCATCGATTCGCCTGGTTTTGGATTAAGGTGTGTAATAACATGTATAACGTCTTTTAGTTCGTCATCATTTATTTTTAATTGGCGACAAAGTTTTTCGTAATGCTTTTTTGTAAAATCGTCAAAGTGTTCCTTAAGAATTTCTTCTGCAATTTTTACTTCCTTTTTGTTTCTGTCTTTTCTTTTTATCTGTAGCAATAAACATTCTTGTAAAGATGTTGCGGCAATTCCTACGGGGTCTAATGTTTGAATTTTTTGCAAGCAACTTTTCATTTCTTCAATTGTCGCTTCAATGTTTTGCGAAAAGGCTAAATCATTTATAATGGCTTCAAGTGGTCGCCTTAAATAACCATCATCATCTATCGTTCCGATAATTTGATTGCCAATAATTTCTTCGCGTTCGTTTTTGGCAATAGCATCAAATTGTTCAATAAGCGCATCATGAAATGAACTTATTTCGGCAATAGGCATTTCTTTTTTCTCTTCATCCGGCCCCTCATCACTCAAATGAAATCCATCCGAATCATAATCATCATTTACATACTCTTTAACATCAATAGTGTCATCGGTTAAATAATCTTCAACCGACACATTTTCTCCGTCACTATCCAATTCAGACTCTTCCTTTTCGTCTTTTTCTTTTGTGTTATCGCCAACAATTTCTTCATCAGCATCGGCTTCATTTCCTGAAACCAACGCTGGGTTATCAATTAATTCTTCGTCAACTCGTTGTTGTAAATCAATCGTATTTAATTGCAGCAGTTTGATAAACTGAATTTGCTGCGGAGTGAGGCGGAGTAATTGCTTTTGTTGTAAACTTTGTTTGAGCATAAAAATATACTGCCAACAAAGGTAACAATGTTATATGAAAATAAAATTAACAGCAGCCAAGCAAGTGCATTGTTGTAGCTGCAAGCATACAACCCAACACATGATACAACCCATCTGTTAAAAATGCGTTGCGTGGTTTCATCTGATAAAGATATGCCATCGATATACTTGTAGCGGCAATTATTCCAACCAAAAATCCAACCTTTAAGCAATGCATCATTCCGGCTGAGCAACAATTATCACCACACGAGGCACAACAAATCCAGCAAATGGCTGCACTAAAAACAAGTGCGCAAAGAAATGATGTCGCAAACATTTTTGCCATGTTCATGTTCTTCATTTCTTCTTCTGTTGGCCTTTTAATACCGTGGCTGTTCATCCAAACAGTACCAAATACTTTAGGGTTGAACCAAATGGTTCCAAGTGCAAAATAAACAATGGCGGCTACTATTATTTGCCACCAGCAATGAATAATGGTTGTCATAATATGATAGGTTTTAGTTTGTATCTCAAAGATAGAAAATAGTTTAAAACAGATTGTTAAAGTTATGAACCAGAAACATGCTCTGTATATTCCTGTTTGCCATAAACAACATATTCGCTTATTTTCGTCCGATTAAAATTATCAAAATTCAAAAATGTATATTAGAGATTTAAACGGTTGCGAAGGAAAAGAAGTGATGCTTCAAGGTTGGGCAGCCAATAAACGCGACAGCAAGGGGTTGGTTTTTCTATACCTACGCGATGGAACAGGAATGTGCCAATGTGTGGTTGCTCTTGATGTTGTAGGCGAAGAAAAATTTAATGCGGCAAAAAAACTTACGCTCGAGAGTTCATTTTCAATCACAGGAAATGTGGTAAAAGATGAAAAACAAATTGGCGGATTTGAAATTCAGGCAACTGATATCAATGTGATTTCTTATGCCGAAGAATTTCCGATTGCAAAAAAAGAACATGGTGTTGATTTTTTAATGGACCATCGCCATTTATGGTTGCGCTCGCAAAGGCAATGGGCAATCATGAAAATTCGTAATCGAATCATTTTTTCTATTCATCAGTTTTTTCAAGAAGACGGATTTGTTGAAATGGACGCTCCTATTTTTACAGGAAACGCCTGCGAAGGAACTTCCAATTTATTTGAAACCGATTACTATGGCGACCCTGCATATCTTTCGCAAAGCGGGCAATTATATGGTGAGGCTATGGCTATGGCTATGGGAAAAATTTATACGTTTGGCCCAACATTTCGTGCCGAAAAATCAAAAACACGCAGACACCTTTCTGAGTTTTGGATGATAGAACCCGAAATGGCTTTCTTTGATATTTTTCAAAACATGGATCTTATCGAAAACTTTTTAAGGCGTGTGGTGTCTGATGTTTTGAGAGATTGTAAAAACGAATTAGAAATTATTGGAAGAGATATTTCAGTGCTCGAGCAAATCGTAAAGCCGTTTCCCCGATTGACTTATGACGAAGCTGTTCGTATCATAAAAGGTGAACAAGATGTGAACGGACAAAACTCAATCACATCATTAGAAGATGAACTGAAAACCATTCTTGCTCGCATCGAAGAAGTAAAAAATGAAATTGCCGAACGTGAAGAAAAAATCAAAACACCCAATATGAAAAAAGGTGAAATTGGTTTTAATCAAGCGAAAATTGATAAGCTAAAGCAAGAGCAAAACGACCTAGAAGAACAATCAAGAAATATTCCTCAATGGCTTAATAGCGCTCGCAATTTCGAATACGGAAACGATTTTGGAGGAAGCGATGAAACCGTTATCACACGCTTGTTTGATGTGCCAATTATGGTTTACAACTGGCCTCATGAAGTGAAAGCGTTTTACCTAAAACGTGATCCTGAAAATTCACGTTTTGCTCGTGGAGTTGATGTTTTAGCACCCGAAGGTTATGGAGAAATTGTTGGTGGTGGAGAGCGTGAAACAGATGAAAATTTATTGCGTGAAAAAATTACCGAACACCAATTACCAATGGCTGCTTTTGAGTGGTATTTAGATTTACGTAAATTTGGTTCGGTTCCGCATGCTGGATTTGGCTTGGGGTTAGAACGCATTGTTACATGGATTTGTAAATTGCCTCACGTTCGAGAGAGTATTCCTTTTCCTAGAATGTACGGACGATTATTGCCTTAACCTTTTTTCATTGCTTAAAAAAAATCTGTATCGCCAATTCATTTTCGCTGCATCAATTTTTATTTTGATGGCAACAACTTCGTTTGCTCAACAAAAAAAATTTATTGACAAAACGCTAGATTGGAGTTATAAAATAGTTCAGGGCGACTCGGCACATCCTCGGAAACATTATTTTTTTCCTATTCCAATTATTTCATATAAACCTGAAACACGTTGGATTTTTGGCTTGTCGTTAACTCAGCTTTTACGTTTTAAAAATAACGATAGCATTACCCGTCCATCTGCAATAAGGCTTAACACATCATACTCGCAAAATAACCAGTTTTCTATTCGTGCCATGGGCGAAGTGTTTACTCCGAACAACAATTTTGATATCACCGGTTTAATTCAATACACTGATTTTGTAGAAAACTATTTCGGAATTGGTATATCACAACCCAATTTGTCTCAGCTTTATTATTTTAAAATGGTAAAAATAAATATGAAGTGCACCTATCAGGTATTACCTTCTTTATTTGCCGGTGTTACGTATAACTACGAAAACATGTACGATTTAACTTATTCAACATCTTCTTCAATCGACATGAAAAGTTCAGGAGTTGCTGGCACTACACCAAGCGGAAGTTTTAGTACAGGCGCGGGATTTACAATTGAATATGACAATAGAAACAATGTGTTTTATCCAACAAAAGGTGCCGATGTCGAGCTCACAAATTGTTTTTACACTCAAGCTTTAGGCGGTAACTACACATTTACTAATATTACAATCGATGCAAAAAAGTATTTCGGGTTATGGAAAGAAAATGTGCTCGCAATTCAGGCATTTGCAAATATTAATTCAGGCGCCAACATTCCTTTTCGTTTAATGGGAACACTTGGAAGCGATTCATATATGCGTGGATATTACAATGGCCGTTTTCGTGATAATAATGCTTGTGCCTTGCAAGCAGAAATTAGAAAAACAATATGGAAACCAATATC
>CANKGI010000123.1 GCA_947481365.1 Bacteroidota bacterium
ACTACCGTCATTATTAAGCGTTCGCTTGGTGCAGTAATTTCCTGTCTTTACTTTTTTTACTAGTTCTCCTTTCGGGTCACATTCAAAAGTCCATTTATTTTTTAATTTGTTTCTTTTATAATATCGTGTTTCTTTTTTGCTGCCATTATCAAAATAATCGTATTCATATTTCAGTTTATCATTTCCATTCTTATCAATATATCTTGCAGTAGTAACCAAATCTTTATTGTTATAATCATACCTCCATTCTCTTACTGGCACCCAAAACAAAGCAATTTTCCATTTGGAACTAATCCTTCTGTTTTGATTATCATACTGATAAATGGCAGAATTGAAAGTATCTTTCCCATGATGTAAAACATAATGATCAGTTACAAGCGTATCGTTTTTATACTGATAAATATTGACATCCTTTACCTTTCCACATTTCGAAAACTCTGTCGTCATCGTTACATAAGATAATGTATTCATCAATGATTCATAAGTATTTATATACCCTTTATTTGATTTATTCTTATATAAAACACTTTTAACATGATTTATTTTGTAAGGATTTTGAATGTATTTATTCTTAACTTGAAAAGAAGCATTCTCAAGATCCCGGTCGGAAAATTGCGCATTTGCTGCAGTAACTTGTATCATCAATAAACACAACAATAACTTTTGTAAGTTCATAGCAATATGATTTAATCAAAAATAAGAAACTTATTGAATTGTAGTAAAGGAAAAAGACTGATGCTTTATTCTGCTTTCCCTAAAACGACATTTAATTTTACAGAAAATGATTTTATATTGCAATATCGAATGCGAAAAATCATTGCTATATCGCTTGCCATACTTACTTTGGCACTTTCATTAAAAATGGATATTTCATATCATTTTTGTGGCGATAAATTAGTACAAACTAAAATATTATTCGGGCAAAGCAAAGCTTCATGCGGTATGGAAGATAATGATGAGAGTTGTGAGAACAATTCAAACTCGTCTACCATAAAAGCTGCTTGTTGTCAAAATCAATTGCAGCAAATTTCAACTGACGATTATCAGCAAACTGAAATACATTTTCAAATTTTATCAGCATGTATTCCAACATGCTCTCAAAATAATTATTTAAAAGCTGTTACAGAAAATAAAACAATAAAATCTTTTTATTATCATCCGCCACCTGGCTATTCATCAGTATCGCTAGCTAATATTCAAAATTTCCTGATTTAACATTTCTCAATAACAATTTAATACATTTATAAAAAATGTGTATTAGATTTATTGTGTTATAAAACCTGTTTATCTATGGTTTGTAATTCAAATAAAAAATAAAATTATTTTTAAACTTTATAAAACGAATTAAATGAAAACTCGATTTAAATTATTAAGCATCGTATTGGTTACTCTTTTAATCATGTCGTGCAGTGCCACAGTGAAAAATCCTATGGCATGTTGTATGGTTCCTACTACCGGAATAGTAGGGCAGCCTATACTTTTTAACTCAACCTGTAGTACAGATGCAAGTAAATACAAATGGGATTTCGGAGATGGTACTTCAACAACTGATGCAAACCCATCACATACTTATTCTACAGCAGGAAATTACACTGTAAAATTAATGGCAATGAACAGTGATGAATCAAAAATGAATGAAACAGCTAAAGTAATTTCAATTACTAAATAACATAGAAATGAAAACTATTTTATCAATCATTTCTGTTTTAATAGTTACACTTATTTCAATGCGAACTGATCCGATTAAGGAATGGAAAGCGCCAACAGAAGCCAACAATTTTATAAATCCATTTAAAGGAAATACGGTTGCAATAGCAGAAGGAAAAAAAACATACATTCAAATTTGCATCGTTTGTCATGGCGAAAAAGGAAAAGGTGATGGTATTGCCGGAATAACATTAAGTCCCAAACCAGGAAACTTTACAAGCCCAAAAGTGCAAGCACAAACGGATGGTGAAATATTTTGGAAGATGACTGAAGGACGGCCACCAATGGCAAGTTATAAAACCATACTTAACGAAACACAACGTTGGCAATTGGTTAATTATTTAAGAACATTTAACACTTTAAAAAAATGAAAAAGAAAATACTATTTATACTGCTTTCCGTTTTGAGCTTTATGTTTTCTAAAGCACAAGACAGTACACAAAAGCAAATTCAATCTCTTCAGGATGAAATATCCATGCTGAAGAAGCCATTGAAAACACATTTTATGATTCGTGGATTTGCACAATTTGGATTTGATGCTTCAGATGACAATGTGAATTTTAATATGACTTCATTCAATCCCGTATTATTATGGAGGCAAGGTGATCGTTTCCTTTTTGAAACAGAACTTGAAATGGAATACATGACTAACCAACTTAGTGTAAACTTAGGTTATGCAAACGCTTCGTATATGATTACAAAAGGCCTTATTGTGAAGTTCGGAAAAATATTGATTCCCTTTGGTTCATTTGGCGAAAAACTTCATCCATCTTGGGTAAATAAATGTGCAACAATGCCACTCGGTATTGGTCATGACGGATTAGTTCCGATGAACGATATTGGAATAGAAATTAAAGGTGGCTTACAACTTGGAAGTTCAAAATTGAGCTATGCTTTATACGCTGTAAATGGTCCGACAATAAAAGATGGAACTGTTGAACCAACTGAAGCCGGAATGTTGGCATTTGATAATGCAATTGATAATAATAAAAATAAAGCTATTGGAGGGCGAATTGCTTTTTTGCCGTTTCAAAATTCATCATTAGAAATTGGTTTATCAGGATATTATGGTAAACCTGGCTCATCTGTATCACCTTTTGCCACCGATTCGATGTCGGTAATTAGAGATTTAAATTATAAAACAGTTACTGCGTTGCTTACAGCAGTAGATATTTCTTACGTAAAAATGATTAGTGAAATTGGTGGCGTAATTGATATTAAAGGACAATACACCATGTCGGAAGTGAGTAAAGCAAGTTACATTAATCCTACCGACACAACTCGTATGCCCTATTCTTTTAATAACAGCAGCGTTGCCTATTATGCGCAATTGGCATATAGGCCGGCAATGTTAGAAAATGAAATATTGAAAAATGTTGAATTGGTTGGAAGGTATTCTGTTTACAATACACCACAAAGTTCACTTTGGTACAGCAACAAATCGCAAATCACAATCGGTTTGAATTATTGGCTAACATGGCGAACAGTTATCAAAGCAGATTACCAAATGACAACGGTGGATAATGGCATGTCGGGTATGACGAGTTCGTCAAGCATGACGGGAATGTCGAGCATGGGAGCCACAACATCAAATATGATTTTACTTCATTTAGGAATTGGATTTTAATTATTAAAAATAAATATCATGATAAAAATAAAATATATTTTCGGTATCGTTATTTCAATTTTTACAGTAATTATTATTCTGCAAAGTTGCACAGCACAAAAAGCAATGATTGCAAATAAATCGGGCGCACAGCTGTGGGGCGAGAATTGTTTACGATGCCATAACACGCCAACACCAACTGATTTTAATGACGAAGAATGGAAAACAATTGGATTACATATGCAAGACAGGGCAAATCTTACCAATGTTGAAGCAACAAAAATTGTTGAATTCCTTTGTTCTGCTAATTAAAAATAATGAAGGAAATTATTCTACTTTCTTCCATAAAAATTTACCAGGCATAAATCTGTATGACATTCCTGCGGTAAATAAATATTGAGAACCTATTTGAGTGCCATTCATAAATTGATAGAATGGCATATCAGATAATGCAAAAAAGGTGAATGATTTATAGCTATAACTGATTTGAGGAACGAAAGAAAACTTTTTACTTCCAGTTGAATTTAAATCAACATTATACAATGCCATCAAATTATCGGCAGGTGATAATCCAACACCAGCAACTCCTTCCATTGGCCCTATCCACTCTCCTTTTACTTGAAGCGTAACTCCTAATTTTTTGAAAAATGTTTTGCTTGTAAATAAACCTGCGCCAATATAATCACCAAATTTTTCGCCAAGCGGATTCCATCCTTTCCTTACATACAAAGCATTTGCAAATACTCTGAATTTAGCTCTTTTAAACTCATGCAATACAAATCCATAAAAAATAATATCGTGAGAACCTGTTGTGGTTTGAACGGTTGGTGCAGATGTTGTAAAAGTTTTTTGGCCTGTTGATGGATCTTCATAAACCATTGTAGAATCATTGGCTTTTCCTAGCGGAATTTTTATTCCTAATCCCAATGTGATTTCTGTATGATATCTTTCACTTGTTCTATCATAAATATCATATCTCGGAAAAATAATTAAATCGCCATTACCTGAAGATTTTTGAGTATTGTCAATGTTTTCGGGATGTAATTTCACTAAAGTGCGGTCGAGGTAATATCCAGTTTCAACTGAAAGTGTTAGTTTTTTTGTAACACCATACGCCATTTTTGCATACAAATAATTACTACTCAGGTTATCAATTTTATTGGAAGAAAGTGTATCCAGTTTACTTCCTGAATATAATTGATTGGAAAAAGAATTCTGATAATTTAAACCTAATTCCATTTGCCCTTCTTGCAAAACACCTGCTGAAACACCTCCTGCAATTGGACTTCCGCTTCCTCCCGAACAACAACCTTGAGAAAAAGTATAATTAGAAATGAATATGCTTAATAAAAAAACAAATAAATAACGCATGTATAAAAATTATTATTTGAGTTAGCGCGTTACAGAAAATCTGATAATTTGAGAAACCTCTCCAACATTTAATTTTAGAAAATAAATACCATTGTTTAGGTTTTCAGTTTCAATAATTGGTTGATGTTCACCTGAAGATTGTTTACCAAGTGGAACACTTTTAACCTTTGTTCCCAGCAAATTAAAAATATCAATATTTACTACAGATGTCTGAACTAAATTATAACTAATTGTGAGTTTTTCATTTGCCGGATTTGGATAAACTGACATTTGAAAATCAGCATGCTGCTCATCGTTAACACCTGCAGTGGCGATAGCCAAATCAATTGCAGCTTTAAGGTTTGAAGTATTCAATCCATTATCTTGTATAAAAAAAACATGGTGATCAGGGCGAGCAACAACAACAATTTTTGGCATAGCTGCTGAACCATAATTTAATTGAGAAATAGCTGTACTTGATAGTGTTGGAACTCCTGTAATTACATTTGCTGTTCCCCAACCAGTTAATGTTGTACATGGTGTATTTCCAAAATCATCAGTAAGCCAATAAACAACTTTACCTGGATTAGACGTTGCGTATGAATTAACAACTGTTAAAGCTGATTTTGATGGACCAATGCATGAACTGCAAGGATCAACCATTGCCATTACAATTACTTTACCGGCATCTAAATCTGCAAATAAATGTCGTGAAGTACCTCCACAATCTGTTACTGTAAAATCAGTTGCTGTTGTTTGAGCAAAAGATAAAATACTGCTAAATGCAATAGCGATTATTATTAGTATATTTTTTTTCATGATTTAATATTTAAACTCTCTACTCTCAAATGTAACAAAAAAAAATTATTTACTTCGTTTTTGCACGTTTGTATTGACAACATTTTTCGAGATTGTTATATGCAGCCTCTGTAGCTTGAATTTCATCGGTATCATAACCTTCATCAGCTATTTTCTGTTTAATTTGAGTGAGGGTGATTTTAGCAGGATCAAAAGTTACCGTTAACATTTTTGTGTTATCATTCCAGTTTTTTTTCAGAACGCCTTCTTTTCTTTTTAATGCGCCTTCAATTTTATCCTGACACATTTCGCAATTACCGTAAACTTTAAATGTTTCGGTTTTGGTAGTCGGATTTTGTGCAACAATTGTTGTTGACGAAAAAATAAAAAGGCTTACCAAAAAAGCCATTGTTAATTGAATTGAGTTTTTGTAGTTCATATTATTTATTGATTAACAAGTTTATATTTTTTTAGTGCTATGTAAAATGATTTCAGTCAAGTTCTATTCTTTTGTTTCTATCACATCAATTTTTCCATTCTTTCTTAATTCACGTTCTTTTACCATTTCAAAAATAACTGGAGTTACCAGCAAAACATAAATGGTTGAGGTTATCATCCCTCCAATTAACGGAATAGTTATTGGTCGCATCACATCACTTCCAACACCTGTTGACCATAATATGGGTATCAAACCAAAGAGCGAAACAGAAACGGTCATGAGTTTTGGACGAAGGCGTTTTGCTGCACCATGAATTACATATTCGCGCAAATCTGCATTCGAAATGGTATCTCTTGAATTTCCTTTTTCGGCAACCAATTTTTGCATGGCTTCATTTAAATAAATGGTCATGAGCATGGCTGTTTCAACCGCAATACCAAAAAGTGCTATAAAACCAACAGCTACTGCCACCGATAAATTGATGTGATAAAACCACACCATTATTACACCTCCAGTTAATGCAAATGGCACTGTAATCATCGTAATGATGGATTCTTTAAAAGAACGATAGGTAAAATACAACACAAAGAAAATGATGAGCAACACAATTGGCATGATAAATTTCAAGGTTCTCTCGGCACGAATTTTATTTTCATATTGTCCGCTCCATTCCAAAAAATAGCCTCCAGGTAATTTCTTAATCGCATCTTCCAGTTTTACTTTACAATCTTCAACAGTGCTTCCTAAATCACGTTCACGAACGTTAAACAATATCGTTCCACGTAACATTGCGTTTTCCGAATTAATCATTGGCGGACCTTCTGAAAGTGAAATATCAGCAACCGATGACAATGGAATGGGGCCGTATTTTTCTGTTTGCACCTGTGTGCGTTTTATGCTTTCGATATTATTTCTAAAATCCTGTGCAAAGCGTGCGTTAACGCTAAACCGTTGCCTGCCTTCAATAGTTGTAGTCAAAGTCATTCCTCCAAGCGCACTTTCAACAATCATATTTACATCATCAATACTTAAACCATAGCGTCCAATTTCATCACGCTTAATTTTTATATCGAGATATTTTCCACCGGTAATTGGTTCAACATATAAATCTTTCACACCATTTATTCCTTCTAGTTCCTTCTTGATACTTTCGGCCAAAAGAAAAATGCTGTCGATATTTTGTCCATAAAGTTTAATGCCAACATCCGTTCTGATTCCGGTTGAAAGCATGTTGATTCGATTGATGATTGGCTGTGTCCAACCATTGATAACACCTGGTATTTGCATCTTAGCATTTAACTCGTTGATGATATCATTTTTTGTTAATCCTGCTCTCCACTCGGCTTTTGGTTTGAGTAAAATAATGGTTTCAATCATACTCAATGGCGAATTATCGGTAGCTGTATTTGCACGTCCTGCTTTTCCCAAAACGTGATCTACTTCTGGAATCGATTTGATGATTTTATCCTGAACTTGCAAAATCCTTTTCACTTCTGAATTCGATACATCCGGCAATGTTACCGGCATAAATAAAATCGAACCTTCATCAAGCGGAGGCATAAATTCGGAGCCAAGATTTAACAACATCGGAATAGAAATGACTAATGCGATAATGTTAATTGACAAAGTTGTTTTGCGCCATTTCAAACACCATTTAATAATAGGTGTATACATTTTTTCGAGTACTCGTGTTATTGGATTTGCATTTTCAGGTTTCAGTTTTCCCTTCAAAAAAAAGCTGATTAAAACAGGCATCAACGTGATGGCAAGAAATGCATCTATTAAGAGAATAAATGTTTTGGTGTATGCGAGCGGATGAAATAATTTTCCTTCCATACCTGTGAGTAAAAAAACAGGTAAGAATGATGCTACAATAACAATGGTAGAATAGAAAACTCCCGGTCCAACTTGCTTTGATGAACGCTCAATGATTTTGATATGCTCTTCTTTGGTTATCATTTTTCGTCTTTCATTTGTTGTTCAGAAATATTCCGGTAAGCATTTTCAACCATTACAATTCCATCGTCAACAATTACACCTATTGCCAATGCAATACCTGTTAACGACATGATATTTGATGAAAGACCGAAGGCATTCAATAAAATAAAACTCATCGCAATCGAAATGGGCATTTGAATTAGAATTATTAAAGCACTTCGCCAGTGGAAAAGAAAAAGCAACACGATAATTGAAACCGTAATCATCTCTTCAATCAATGTTCCTTTAACCGATTCAACTGCTTGCTCAATCAATCCACTTCGGTCGTATGAAATTTTAAATTTTGTATTTCCGGGTAAGCCTTTTTCAACCTCTTTCATTTTCGCTTTTACAGCTTTGATGACATTATCAGCATTCTCTCCATAACGCATCACTACAATTCCTCCAACTACTTCACCATTTCCATTCTCATCAAAAATACCGAGTCGTAAATCACCTCCCATTTGCACAGTGGCAACATCTTTTAATTTAACAGGAATGCTGTTAAAATTTCCTACCGAAATATTTTCAACGTCTTCAATATTTTTAATATAACCTAAACCTCTAACCACATACCCCATATCATTCATTTCAAATTTTCGTCCGCCAACATCATTATTATTCGACTTAACCGATTTAAGAATATTCATCATCGGCACATTGTAATAATTTAATTTTTCGGGATCGATTGTTATCTGATATTGTTTTTGAAAACCTCCGAAAGAAGCAACTTCACTAACACCCGGAACTGTTTGTAAAGCAAATTTGATGTACCAATCTTGCAATGCACGTTGTTCGCCAAGATCCATTCCATCGGCTTCGAGATGATACCAAAGTATATGACCAACACCTGTTCCATCAGGCCCAAGTGAAGGACTCACACCTTGCGGCAATAATTTCTGAGCATAATTCAATCGCTCCATCACGCGTGTACGTGCCCAATAAATATCTGCTTCGTCTTCAAAAATTACATAAACGAAACTCATCCCGAACATGGATGCTCCCCTAACATTTTTTACTTTAGGAATACCTTGCAAATTGGATACGAGCGGATAGGTTACCTGATCTTCGATTACCTGCGGACTGCGTCCCATCCATTCGGTAAAAACAATCACTTGATTTTCGGAAAGATCGGGAATGGCATCTATCGGATTTTTCTGCATGGCAAATATTCCCCACACAAAAAATCCTGCAGACAACATCAATACGATGAGTCTGTTTTTTAATGAAAATGAAATGAGTTTTTCGACCATTATTTTATTTTTGGTATTCCAGACTATCTATTTTTTCAACCGATGTAGTATCATTTACAGATAGGACAACTGGTTTTAAATCCATTTTACAAACCGGACAACTGCCTGATTTGTTATACGTTTTTTCTCCTTCGCATTTCATTGTACATTGAAATTCGTTTGCTTTCTCATTTGCTGATTGTTCCGTTTTTGTTTCTTGCTTTGAACCAAATCCACAAGCTGAAATGTTTGCG
>CANKGI010000124.1 GCA_947481365.1 Bacteroidota bacterium
AAAACCATGAGTGTAATGTATGAAAAAACCTCAATTTTTGTCCCTTTAAAACTTTCATTAATTCCATTTATCAATATCCATAAAACAAAAAGCATATTGCCCGCAATAGCAGAGAATAATAGCATTTTTTCGAAATAGTTATTTTTCATATCTAATTAATTTTTAAAACTATTTACGTAAAATAATAAAGTTGACAGTTTAATTTTCTCTCTCAATTTTATAAATCTTCCTGTACAACTTAACGCAAATCAAAAAATAAGAAATCATCAGCGGACCAAAAATTAATCCTGGCAATCCAAATAAATTCAACCCAATGATTACGCCAAAAACAGTTACAATTGGATGAACATTTGCAAACTTTTTCAAAATTTTGAATCGTAAAATGGTATCGATATTTACTACCACTGCCACACAATAAATGGCCAGTACAATTCCTTGCCACACATTTCCAGATGCAATTAAAAACACCGATGAAGGTAACCAAACAATAGCTGTTCCGGCAAAAGGAATAAATGCTACCAATGCTGTTATAGCTCCCCAAAAAACTGGATCGTTTAATCCCAAAAACCAATAACCAAGTCCTGCAGCAGTACCTTGTAAAACACTAATAATTGGAACTCCGATAGTATTTGATAAAGTGATTAATTCTAAATCGCGGGCAAAAAGTTGAATATTTTCGATATTAAACGGTAGGTAATTATTGACTTCTTCTGTTAGTCGCTCACGTTTGATGAGCATGAAAAACAAAATGAAATACATGATAACGATGCTTCCCAAAATTGAAAAAATCCTACCTACAAAACCTGATATCAAATTACCCGCCTGTAGTTTCAATGAGTCGATATTTGCTGAACTCACAACATGAATTCCAAAAGTGTCAAATATTTTAGCATCAACAATATTTACCAAACTGATAAGCGATGATGGGTCGTTAATAACTACAGAAATTTTTGAATACAACAAATAGCTTAGTACTAAAACCGGAATGAGAATACTCACAAACGAAATCAATATGATTAACCCTGCAGCCAATGATTCGTTCCATTTGTATTTTGCAACTAGTTTCGACATAAAACCGCGGAACAAAACGAAAAATATGATTGCACCGAGAAAAGTGGAAATAAAGGCTCGCAATTCATACAGAATAAGCAAACCAAATATATTCAGTGCTACATAAGCAAGAATGCGTTTTAACTGTTCTTTGTTGATTGAATCCATCATTTTACAAATTCGAAATTAAATAAACCTGCTGATGTTTCGAATATTTTTATCTTTGAAGTACGAAATTTTACGAAAATGAAAAATAAAGATATCGCATCATTTCTTGTGGGTGCCGCTTTAGGTGCCGGTTTAGCGTGGCTTTTTACAAGTGATGAAGGAAAAGAATTGGTTAATAAAATGAAAGAAAAGGCATCGGCATTAAAAGATAACCTGGAAGAAGAAATTTCAAAAGCCAAACAACGTTTTGATGAAGCTTAACGGTTATGGAAAATCTTACAGATAACGAACATTTTTTCTCCGACCTAAAAAATCTGATAGTCGAGTATTTTAAAAACCGACTCGAAATTGCAAGGCTCTCTGTCTTCGAAAAAATAGCAAAAATTATAGCCGTAATTTTTTCAGCAATCATTTTAGTTTTTCTTTTTTTCTTAACCATTTTATTGCTCAGTTTAACCGGAGGATTTTACCTAAGCAATATTTTCGAAAACAATTTTTATGGGTTCGGAATCATGGCTGCGTTTTTTCTATTCTTATTTATTTTGCTTTTGCTTTTCAGAAAAGAGCTCCTCGATAAGTTGATTATTAATAAAGTGATTCGTATTTTATTTGATGATAAAAATGAAAAGAAATAAGATACATAATCTAACTTCATTACTTGCCGAGAAACAACGCTTACAAGAAATGACAATGATTCAGGAGAATAAAATGGTGGATGTTACTGTTTATTTTAAAAAGAATTACAAAACCATTATCTGGCAAAAAATCAATCCTTTTAAAGAAGGCAAAACGCAAAATGCTTTGCTTAATTTATTATTTAACGAAGTGTTTCCTGCTATCATCAACTCTGAAAATGAAACCGGAAAATTATTTTCTGGTGGTATAAAATATGCAATATTAAAAGCCGGCTCGGGATTAATTAACAAAATGAGCAAACGTAAAAAGAATAAAAAAAAGGAAAAGAAAGTGGAAGATTAATTTATTCTGTTACCATCATTTTCTTTGTCAACTTCACACCATTCACTTCAATATTCAATAAATAAAATCCTGCATTTAAATCGGCAATATCAATCTTCATCAATTGCTCGCCCGATTCAAATTTACTTTCAGTTACCATTTTTATCAACTTTCCTGTTAAATCGGTAATGTTTGTTTTTACAATGGATAACTCCGAAAATGTAAAATTCAAATTTACGTTTTGCGATTTTTTAACAGGATTAGGAAACAAATTCAATGCAAAATTCCTGCCTGATAAATCAGTTACACCCATGTTAAATGAGTCGGTAATTAAATGAAACTCTGCATCCACAAAAAGTTCTTTTGCAAATGCATTTCCTGTTACATATCCGTACCACTCGTTTGATGGAATATAAGCTGCCCATGTAGGTGATAGCAATGTTGTATTATAATAATCAGGATTGCTGCGAACATTAAGTGCATCATTATTTACACCATAACTAAAGCCAAAGTAATTGGTACGATGACTACCTGCAGGTAATGTCGAAGGATTTTTCTGGTAGATCATGATAGCAGTGTCGGTTGCATAAATAGTTGGTGCTGCAGATTTAAATAACACAGTATAACCAATCAGGTTGTCGGCATTTGCGCCATTTAATGCATTCATATTAATACCTGAAGGAACTTTTCTTACAAACTTTTTGAGGTTGAAATAATTTTCATATTTCCCATTTGTATTGGCAACTCCTGTCGAATCATAGTTTGAAAGCAATACAGTATCAACTCTCAAATAATTCCGAGGAAACAAAATACTATCACCTGTCCAGTCAACCAATGCAAAACGGTTATTTACATCTTTAAAACTGTATCGACTGATATTTTTTCCTCCAAAATAACAGATAAACAACGTATCAACTGCTGCCTTTTTACCTCCCGAAATCAGTGGCAACGAATCAACATTACGAACGTATAAATAGGTAAAACGAATTGAATCGAGGGTATAACCTACATAGCGTGAAAGTTGTTTAGATGGCGTTCCGCTTATGCTAATGTTTGTGTCTTTTGGGTCGAGCACCCTGCCAAAACTTATCCATTGATTTCTCCCCACTGAGCCATCTGCATAATAAATTTTAGCAAGCGAATCGTGTTGTATAAAATTGATATAAGTGGCAAGATGAATATTATTTACTGTATCATACATTAAAGGCGAATACCAATCGATTACAGCTGTTTTTGAATACAAGGCTTCATTTGTTAATCGCTTAAAATCAAAAAAAGTACTTTTATCCATGCTTGTGTTTTGAACATGATTTTGGGCCTGTAAACCACTAAAACTAAATGCTAACACAAAGGCTATAACCAATCTTTTCATCAAAATTATTTTTGTAAAAGTACGAAATATTATGAGGTAAATAAAAAAACCCGATCTCCAGATAACAATCGGGATGACCGGGTTTTAAATTATTTATTGATACTAATTATTGTACAATCAATTTTTTAGTTTGAGTTAAACCGTTAACAGTCATGTTTACAAAATAAACACCAGCATCAACACCTGTAAGGTTTAATTCCATTCCGTTTTGCCCAGCTGCATAAGTTTTGTCAGCAAATGCTTTTACTTTTTGTCCCATTAAGCTAACGATTTCAAATGAAACATTTGATTCGTTTTTAAGGTTAAATCCAATGTAAGCACCATCGTTATTATTTGCAGGATTAGGGTAAACCGAACTCATTGCAAAGTTGTCATTCTTAATTTCTCTAACACTCACATTTGCTGCAGTTGTTAATTTGAAATCAGCATCAGCAAAAATTTCAGAATTGTATGCATTACCTGAAATGTATCCAGTCCATCCGTTACGAGTTGCGTATGCAGCACCTGCTAATAAAGTGGTGTTATAATAAGTTGGATTTGACCAAGGTGTAGTGTTGGTGTTCTCTCCAAAATAAAATCCAAAATAATTGGTACGGTGTGAACCAGCAGGCAATGTATTAGGGTTTAACTGATATAATTGAATAGCAGTATCTGTTCCGTAAACTGTTGGAACTGCTGATTTAAATGTAAATGTAAAACCAACAAGATCGTTAGCACTTGCTAAGTTACCACCTGCAGCAATTGTAAATGCAGTTGGAGCTGCCAAAACCATTGACTTAGTTCTGAAACCGTTTTCAAAACCTCCACTGCTGTTGTTAACTGTAGTTGAATCGTTTTGAGTTAATAATACAGTATCGCAATGTGAGAAAGTTGCTGGTAAGCGTGTTGGAATATTCCATCCAAGCATTGCAAGTAAGCTTTTTGCTCCACCTGTAGGTTGAATATAACTTTTCTTGATATCTGTACCTTTAAAGTAATGGATAAACAATGTATCAATTACTTTCTTTTTCTGTCCTAAACCGTAAATATCAAAAGAGTCAACGTTTCTAACATATAAATATGTAAATCTAATTGAGTCTAAAGTATATCCATTCCATTTAGACAATTTGATACCTGGGTTATTGGTTAAATCGATAGCAGCATCTTTCGGATCAAGAACTGAACCAACGCTTTCCCATCCGGTTTTACTAATTGTTCCATCAGCATAGTATATTTTTGCCAATGAATCATGTTGAATAAATCCAACATAATTTTGTATTGAACCTCCAATAATTGGATCAGAAGAACAGAAATCGAGTGTGTTGTACCAATCAGAAATTTGAATCTTACCGTAAGTGTTAGATGTAGATTTAACTGGTCTGTTTTCAGCTTTAATATGCTTCATTTTGCGATTATCAATCTGAGATTGAGCAAATGCGCCTACAAAAACCAAAGTTGATAGTGTTGTAAAAATTAACTTTTTCATTTGTTTATGTTTAGAATTTAATTGTTATCTTATTATTAATTGTGCAATAATAATAAATTTTGAAGGTTTTCAAAACCATTTCAAGTAAAGAGAGTCAGCTAAGTATAATTTAGTTGCTTTACTTATTATTTTAATAAAGGTTTAATTCCACTTCCCATCAGCCTTTATCAGTTCTATTAATTCATTCAATGCAGTATCTTTTCCAATTCCTTTTTTTACAATTTCTTTGCCTCGGTATAAAGTTATTTTTTCGGGACCTGAACCCACATATCCGTAATCAGCATCGGCCATTTCGCCCGGACCATTTACAATACATCCCATAATGGCAATTTTTAAACCTTTCAGGTGGTCGGTATGCTTACGAATAATTGCTGTAGTTTCCTGAAGGTCAAATAATGTTCGTCCGCAACTTGGACAACTAATGTATTCTGTTTTTGTAATTCGCGTACGGGCAGCCTGTAATATCCCAAAAGCAATTTGATTAATTCGGGTTTTACTAATGATTGCCTTTTCAATAAAAATACCATCACCAAATCCGTCAATTAATAAACTTCCGGTATCTGTTGAACTAAAAAGCATACATTTTTCTTCATCACTCATTGTCAATTCCCGTGAAACGATCACTGGGATTTTAATATCGTGATGCAATAACCTAAAAAACGAATTTCTTAAGTCAGCTACTGCATTTTCGTTTGTTGTATAAAGTATCATCACGAATTTACTCATTGCTTTTAATGATGAAATAAATTCGTCAGTTAACTCTTCGGTGTTAATTTTCAAGAAATTTAATGTTTGCGAAAATGATTTCGATTGTTGATATGAATTCAAGTCGAACAACGGAAAGTTATTAATTTTATCATTTACAACATTCCAAACTTCTGCATCGTAAATCCCCTTCAATCCCATTGGCAGCATAAATTGTGTTGAGTGCTTTCCACGATAAATAAAATCACATCCTAAATCAGTCATCATCCATTTATCGGTATCCGAATGATAATTGTATCCAACAGCTTTCAAATCAGTTTGCGATAAATTTTCTATTTCACTAAAATCAGCAATCACACGAGGAACATTATTTCCACCAATATTTAGCACTTCAATAGTTTCTCTTTTTTTATAATCAAATGGAGAGAAATTTTCGATTTTGTGATTTCCGATTTCAGATTTTATAGGTTTATGATTTATTCGATTTTCATATCTATGAATCAACTTTTTTGCTACCGGCACTTCAAATTCAGGGTCTTCGGTAAGCGATACTCTCACGGTATCTCCTATTCCATCTTCAAGCAGGGCTCCAATTCCTAATGCCGATTTTATTCTTCCATCATCACCATCACCGGCTTCGGTTACACCTAAATGAAGCGGATAAAACATGTTATTTTCATTCATTGTTTTTACCAACAAACGATAAGCTTCCACCATCACTTTGGGGTTACTCGATTTCATCGACAAGACAATGTTATAGTAATTTAAATCTTCGGCAATACGTAAAAATTCCATGGCACTTTCAACCATTCCTAGCGGAGAATCTCCGTAACGACTCATAATTCGGTCGCTTAACGAACCATGGTTTGTACCGATGCGCATTGCAGTTCCATATTGTTTGCAAATTTCTACCAGTGGAGTAAATCGGTTTCTGATGCGTTCTATTTCTTCAACATATTCTGAATCGGTATATTCTATTTGTTCAAATTTTTTCTTATCGACATAATTTCCTGGATTGATACGAACTTTTTCAACAATTTGGGCTGCAACTTCGGCAGCATTTGGTGTGAAGTGAATATCGGCAACAAGCGGAACTGAAATTCCAATTTTCTTCAACTCTTGTTTGATAACAGCTAAATTATTTGCTTCGTTTATACTAGGCGCTGTAAGTCTTACCATCTCACATCCCGCTTCAACCATTCGTTTAATTTGCTCAACCGAAGCCTTAGTGTTCATCGTATCGGTTGTTGTCATGCTTTGTACACGGATAGGATAATCACTTCCCAACATTAAATCACCAACTTTAACGGCAATGGTTTTTCTGCGTTTGTATTGTGTTAAACTTTCGATGTATGAATTTATTTTTTGATGCATTTTATTTTATGTTTTAAACGCAAGGCTCGCGAGGCTATTTTTTAAATATAAATTTTACATTTACAAATCGCCTAATTGCGGACGAATAATGATTTCTTCGACATCTGCATTATCTGATAAAGAATAAATCGTAAAAATTGTTTTGGCAATATCTTCAGGTTTAACAAAACGCGATTCGGGTAAATTTGTTTGCCCCCAAGATTCAGTAAGTGTAGCGCCCGGCATAATTGCAGTAACTTTTATGTTTTTATTTTTTGTTTCCATTCGCAATTGTTTGCTAAAACCAAGCAAGGCAAATTTTGAAATTGAATATGACCCTCCATTT
Source organism: Bacteroidota bacterium (assembly GCA_947481365.1). Lineage (GTDB taxonomy): Bacteria > Bacteroidota > Bacteroidia > UKL13-3 > UKL13-3 > CAIUEQ01. The sequence continues at coordinate 7,417 of CANKGI010000124.1, forward strand.
TCGTAGGCTTCAATACTAGCAATCGAACACATATTAAAAACGTAACCTATTTTTTTACTAATCATATGAGGCACTATTTCTCGTGTTAAATGATATGCACTATATAAATTTGTTTCTATCAATTTCTCTATTTTCCCACTCTCTTCTTCCAAAATATTTCCTGGCAAAAAAACACCTGCATTATTAACCAGTATTTCAATTGTTGAGAATTTACTCAATACATCCGCTGCAAATTTTACAACATCATTTTTTACAGAAGCATCTGCAAAAGTGAAAAAAAAGTGTTGGTTGGGAAAACGACTTTCAAATACCTTAGTCATTATTTCAATATCATTTTTGCTCCTTGCAAACCCTGCAACGTTAAATCCTAACTGCGCAAAATATTCACAAATTGCTCGTCCGATACCCTTAGTACAACCACTTACAATAATCGTTTTATTCAAATTTTCCATTCACATTAAAATCAAAAGCCAAAATTACATCGAACAATTTATATATTTACGCGGTTTTTATAAAATGTATTTTTGATAAAAAATGAAATTTCTTGAAGAATTAGGTCATTACGTTTTGTTTCTGCTCAGGCTTTTTTCGAGAACCGAGCGCTTTAGTGTTTTTTGGAAACAAACCATTCTTGAAATGAATTCAATTGGTGTTGGTTCGTTTGCCATTGTATCGCTTATTTCAGTTTTTACTGGAGCAGTTTCAACCATACAAATCGGATATCAATTGGTATCGGGATTAGTACCAGATTATATTATCGGCAGAATTGTTAGAGATTCGAATATTCTCGAATTTTCGCCAACAATTACCTGCTTGGTTTTGGCTGGAAAAGTAGGGTCAAGCATTGCATCAGAAATTGGAACGATGAAAGTAACAGAGCAAGTTGATGCACTAGAAATTATGGGTGTTAATTCGGCAAATTATCTGGTGCTTCCTAAAATTGTAGCAGGTGTTTTCACCATTCCTCTTTTAGTAACTTACGCGATGACACTCTCTCTTATTGGTGGTGCTATTTCAGGTATGATGTCGGGAATTATTAGTATTGATTATTTTGTAAAGGGCATGCGTGCTGATTTTATTCCATTTTCTGTTTTCTTCTCGATGATCAAATCGGTTACCTATGCTTTTATTATCACCAGTGTTTCATCATATCACGGTTACAAAACAGTAGGCGGTGCGCTTGAAGTTGGTCAATCGAGCACCAAAGCTGTAGTTTATAGTTGTATGGGAATAATTTTGTTTGATTATATCATATCACAAATGTTTTTACAAAGATGATTGAGATTTCGAACCTATATAAATCGTTTGGAGATAAAAATATTCTCGAAAACATCTCAGCTCACTTCCTTAAAGGAAAGTGCAACTTTGTGATTGGAGCAAGTGGCAGCGGCAAAAGTGTATTAATGAAATGTATGGTTGGCTTAATTGAAGTCGACAAAGGAATCATTCAATACGAAGAAAAAGATTTTGTAAAACTTGATTACGAATCAAAAAAAGACATCCGAAAAGAAATTGGAATGTTGTTTCAGGGCACAGCTCTATTCGACTCATTAAATGTTGAGGATAACATTGCTTTCCCGCTTCGAATGTTTACTAAAATGAATCCTGAGGAAGTTATTGAGCGTGTTAATTTTTGTTTAAACAGAGTTGATTTAAAAAATGTAAACAAACTTTTCCCCTCATCAATTAGTGGTGGTATGAAAAAAAGAGTGGGTATTGCCAGGGCAATAGCCTTAAATCCAAAATATCTTTTTTGTGATGAACCTAACTCGGGATTAGACCCAATTACTTCTCGACTTATTGACGAACTTATTAAAGAAATTACAATCGAATACAACATCACTACAATCATC
>CANKGI010000125.1 GCA_947481365.1 Bacteroidota bacterium
CCCAAAATATTCATTCTCTTGTTTTAACAGGTAGCTCTGGATTATACGAAAGTGCTTTTGGTGCTTCGTATCCAAAAAAGGGCGATAAAAATTATATTCGAGAAAGGGTTGGTTTAACTTTTTATGATCCAAAATCGACAACTGATGAGTTAGTTGAAGAGGTTTTTGAAACTTTACAGGATAAAGGAAAAGTATTGCGCATATTAACAATGGCAAAATCGGCAATTAGGCATAATATGAGAAAAGACCTTCCGAATTTCATACAACCAACTTGTTTGGTCTGGGGGCTACAAGATACCATTACACCGCCAGATGTTGCTGAAGAATTTCATAAACTTTTGCCTAACTCTGAATTGCATTTTTTAGATCATTGCGGACATGCAGCAATGATGGAAAAGCCGCAGGAATTTAACTTTATTATAGACGATTTTTTTTCAAGAATAGCACATAAATAATGTTTGCCGAAATACTGATATCGCACGAAATTTTTCCCTTGAAAAAAACTGACACATGTGAAACCGCTTCAGTATTTATGCATAACTGGAATGTTTCACACTTACCAGTTGTTGAGAATGGAAAAGTTCTTGGATATGTTTCGTTAGACGAAATTTTTTCTGCTAAAAAAAGCGATAAAATGTCGCATTTTATTAAAAATGATAAACAGTTTACATCATTAGGATATCAGCATTTATTTGAAGTAATAAAAATATTTGATGAAACCGGACTGACAACAATTTCAGTGTTAAATAACGAAAATAATTTTATAGGAATTATTTCCTTTAAAGAAATATTGAAGTCACTTTTTCGAGATTCATCATTATCACAGGATGGTGGTATAATTACACTTGAAATGTTGTCGAAGGATTATTCATTAGCCGAGATTTCAAGAATAGTTGAGTATAATGATATCAAAATAATTAATGTTTTTATCAGATCTGCTTCTCAAGATGAAAACAAAATTTTGGTTTCATTAAAACTAAATCAAACTGAATTAAAAAATGTAGTTGCCTCATTAGAACGACATGGTAAACTTATTAGAAGCATTCAACTCGACCAGAAAACAGATGAAGTAAGTTCATTTAGATACGATTGGCTAATCAAATATTTAAATACATAACATGAAAGTTGCCATTTACAGCAAAGTTTTTAAAAAGGAAATCTCAAAAGATTTACAATTTCTGTTTGATTATCTTTATGAAAACAACGTTGAATACGTTATTGAAGATTTGTTTTACGCACAATGCTTTGCTTCAGGAATAAAAGCTAAAAATTCTAACACATTTTCAACACAAAAAGATATCAGAAATTTTGAACCTGATAGTTTTATTATTTTAGGTGGAGATGGCACAATTCTCGATTCGATTATTTATACGGGAGATAAGCCAATTCCTATTCTGGGTATAAATAAAGGTAGACTTGGTTTTTTGGCAGGTGAATCAGCATCAGACATAAAAAAATCTGTCGACAATTTACTTAAAGGACATTTTTCAATTGATACAAGATCTGTATTACAACTTGAGTCGAGTACAAATATTTTTAGCAATACAAATTATGCATTAAATGATTTTGTGATTCATAAAAAAGATAGTTCATCCATGATCACAATACATACTTATATAAACGGAGAGTATTTAAATTCTTATTGGTCAGATGGTCTCATCATTTCAACACCAACTGGTTCAACAGGATATTCGATGAGTTGTGGAGGTCCAATTATGTATCCGGGTTCATCAAGTTTTGCAATAACTCCAATTGCTCCGCACAATTTGAATGTTCGTCCAATGATTATTTCAGACTCAAATGTTATTTCATTTGAAATTGAAGGAAGAAATACTAGTTTTTTAGTCTCTTTAGATTCTAGATCTGAAACAATTGACCAAGGAACTCAATTGGCTGTAAAAAAAGCCCCATTTAATTTTCAGTTAATTCGATTTAATGAGGATAATTACTTAAAAACTCTCAGAAATAAATTAATGTGGGGAATCGATAATCGCAATTCATAAACATTAAATACACATATAAATCAATATAAAATTGATTGATATAATTCTGTTGTTGCTAGTTTGGAATTAATATATTTAGTAATACTTTTGCGTATACTTAAGTCTATGACTAAAAGAACACTGATGAAATATATTGTCTCGATAATCTTTTCACTTTTAACGGTTTGCCTTGTAAGCGCACAAAATTTAGAAATTGGTGTGATGGGTGGTGGTTCTTATTATTACGGTGATATTGTTAACGAGTGGACCCCTAGCACTATTGGTGGCTCAGGTGGTGTTTTTCTCAGATATCACATCAACGAAAACATGGCTATCAAAGGATTTGGTGGCTATTGCAAAATTTCTGGTAGTGATTCGTTAAGTTCAAGTTCTTTTCAAAAAAACAGAAATCTTTCATTTTGGGCAGATGTTTTTGAGGGTTCTGTTCAATTTGAATACAGCTTTGTAAAAGATATTACAAGAGGCAGACGATTAAGAAACAGATTTATTCCATACGCATTTGCTGGACTAGGTGCTTTTTATTTTATGAATTATGCTTATGGCCCTAGTCATGAAATAGTGAAGTTGTACAATATGGGAACCTCTGGTACAGTTTACAATAACTTTTCTGTCTGTGTTCCATTCGGTGTTGGTTTCAGATATAAAATCACTTCAAATATTAATTTGGGTATGGAGCTTGGTATTAGATATACTGCTACTACGTGGCTAGATGATGTTGGTGGACCGACTACATTTTATAAGCCTTATACTAAAGAAAATTTTTTATATAATATTGGATATTTAATGTCAGATAGGTCTACATCTCAACAATATATTGGAACCGGTAAACAAAGAGGCAAAGTTGCACTAAGCGATGTTTACGTTATGTGTGGATTTACATTAGGCTATCGACTTGGCACAGGAGGCGGTGGTGGTGGTTACCGAGGCCGTGCAATTAGATGTCCTCGCTTCTATTAAGGCTTTCATTATTCTTTTCTTGTATTAAATCTTAGTATCGCTATATTTGCCTTTAATGATTAAGCTAAAGGTAGGCATTTTTCTTTCCCTTATTTCGTTTTTTTCTCTTAACTCAAATGCACAAAGTATTGAGTTCGGATTATTGTTTGGTGCTTCTAACTATTATGGAGACCTTAGCAATAACACAGTAATGCCGTCACAAACTCATTTATCCGGATCTGTTTTAGGAAGATACAACATTGATGAAAGATGGGCCGTTAAAGGTTTTTTTGGTTATGGAAGAATTTCTGGCGCGGATTCACTTGGAAGCAGTGCTTATCGCAAAGCTAGAAACCTCAGTTTTTATAGTGATGTGTACGAATTTTCAGTTCAATTCGAATTAAATCTAATCAAAAATACTGTTTATAAAAGAAGACTTGTCCCATTTATTTTCGCTGGAATAGGCGTTTTTAACTATAACCCAAAAACAAAAATTCATGACTCAATTATTGAACTACAACCACTTGGTACTGAAGGTCAAGGAACAACGATTTATAATAATTTACAGAAATACGCCCTAACGACTGTTTGTATTCCCATTGGATTTGGTTTGAAAAAGAGAGTTGCAGAACACGTGACTGTTGGTATTGAAGCAGGAGTAAGAATAACATTTACTGATTACCTTGACGATGTTTCGGGCATATATGCTGATTCTAGAGTTGTTGCAGCATCATATGGTCAAATGGCAGGCAGACTATCAGACAGAAGTTGGGAGAAAAGCACAGACGGAACAAATGTATTTAGAGAAGGAGACCAACGTGGATTTAAATCATTCAAGTTTTCTGATATATATTTTATGGGCGGTTTTAGCGTTACCTATGTTTTCAGAAATCAGGCAATAAAATGTCCAAAATTTTAAATACTTTTTTTTCTTTTGTATTAGCATCCTTTTTCATTGTTTTTATTGTTAGTAAAACTGACGCACAAAACATAGAAATAGGAGCAAATATTGGATTGTCAAATTATCTTGGCGACTTAGCTCCAACTCCTGTTATTACTGAAACCAAACCCGCTTGTGGTATATATACAAGAATAAATATGTCATCCACATGGGCATGGACAAATGGATTTACATTTGCACAAGTTTCGGGTAACGACAAAAATTTCGATTTTAATAAAAATAGAAATCTAAATTTCAGGTCAAATATTTATGAGCTTGCCTCCACTTTTGAATTTAACTATTTGAAATATGGTGTAGGCGTTCTCGATAATAGATTCACATCCTATTTATTTGCTGGATTCGCTGTTTTTGGTTTTGAACCGCAAGGACAATACAATGGAAACTGGTACAATCTCCGCGCAATACAAACAGAAGGCCCGGGAAATGGTTATCAAACTTTTTCATATGCTGTTCCTTTCGGAATTGGTATAAAGTGGATTCTAAACAGATCTTTTAACTTCGAGTGTCAATTTGGGTTTAGAAAAACTTATACCGACTATTTAGATGATGTGAGCAAAACCTATTCGGATATCTCTCAACAAATAAAGAAAGGCCAAGTATCTGCGGTACTCAGCGATCCGTCTATTTTGAATAATGGCGGCACATTTACAAACAAAAATGGTTATAAACGTGGTAACTCTGATTTTAACGACTGGTATATGATTCTGAATGTTGGATTAAGTTACCGAATATATAGAAAGGTAAAGTGTTCAAGATTTTATTAAATTCGCGCTCTTACAATTTTTGATGAGCATAAAACAAAAAATAGATATTAGTAAACTTCCTGAGCACGTTGCCATTATAATGGACGGAAACGGCAGGTGGGCTAAGGGTAAAGGTAAGTTTCGAATCTTTGGCCATCAAAATGGCGTAAGTGCTGTTAAAGAAGCTACTGAAGCATGTGCCGAAATAGGCGTTAAATATCTTACACTTTATGCATTTTCTACAGAAAATTGGTCTCGCCCACCGATTGAAGTAAAAGCATTAATGGAACTACTTGTTTCTACAATAAAGAAAGAAACAAAAGTTTTGATGAAGAACAACATCAAGCTTGCTGCTATTGGGAATATCGATGATTTACCAGAAAAATGTCGTAAGGAATTAGCATCAGCAATAAATGAAACAAAAGATAACACAAGAATGACGCTCATTCTTGCGTTAAGTTACAGTTCAAAGTGGGACATGATTGAGGCGACTAAAAAAATTGCTGAAAAAGCAAAATCAGGAGAAATAAAAATTGAAGATATTAACGATAAAACTATTGATGAACATCTATCTACAAAAAATTTCCCAAATCCTGAGTTGATGATTAGGACTAGCGGAGAACATCGTATCAGCAATTTTTTGCTATGGGAACTTGCCTATAGCGAATTATATTTTACAGAAAAATTGTGGCCTGATTTTAATCAAGAAGATCTTTTTTTGGCAATTATAGATTATCAAAAACGTGAGCGAAGATTTGGAAAAACAAGTGAGCAGATAACAAATTAATGAGAACAATTCGAAACGTTTTTATATTACTTTTATTAAATACAATTTCAGTATTTGCACAAACTCCTGACTCAACACTAGTGCAAGGGTTTGGTGTAAAAACAGATTTTGTTGATTATACTCGTCCTCATACTTATGAGTTAGCCAATATTGTAATCACTGGAACAAACTTTTATGATAAAAGCGTTTTACAGATTTTATCAGGATTAAACATCGGACAAAAAATTAAAATCCCTTCTGATGACATAGGTAGAGCAATCACAAATCTTTGGAAACAAAAGCTATTTGACGATGTAAAAATCAGAGTCATGGATATTCAGGACGATAAAATTACTCTTGAAATTTATTTACGCGAAAAACCACGTCTGTCAACCTATTCAATTAAAGGATTGAGAAAAGGAAAAGCTAATACTTTACATGAAGAACTTACCTTAAAAACCGGGCAAATTATTACCGAAAACATGCTTAACAGCACCCGTAATGAAGTAAAAAAACATTTTACAGAAAAAGGGTTTCTGGATGCAAATGCAACAATTACACAAGAACCTGATAACCCTAAAAAAAACACTGCGAAACTTAGAATAGCTGTTGATAAAGGAAATAAAATTAAGATATACGATATTACTTTTAGTGGAAACACTGCGCTAAAAGATTCTGAGATCAGAAAATTATTTAGCAAAACAAAACGCAAAAGAAGATTACTTGCAAAATCGAGATATATTGAGGAGGATTACAAAGAAGACAAGCAAAAAATAATAGAAAAATATCTTTCGTTGGGATACCGTGATATTGAAATAACATCCGATTCAGTTTACCGTTACGATAGCAAAGCCGTTAATATCCATATTAGTATTTCAGAAGGAAAAAAATACTATTTCAGAAGTATTACTTTTATTGGAAACTCAAAGTATACCAGTGATGAATTGAACAGTATTTTAAAAATAAGCAAAGGTGATGTTTACGATCAATCTTTGCTTGACCAACGTTTAAACATGGGACAAAACGGATTGGATATAAGTACACTTTACATGGATGATGGGTATTTATTTTTTAATATTACACCTGTTGAAGTGCTTGTAGAAAACGATTCAATTGATTTGGAAATTAGAATGCGTGAAGGCGACCAAGCTAGAATAAACAGAGTAACAGTCCGTGGAAATACTAAAACCAGTGAGCATGTAATTCTTCGTGAATTAAGAACTAAACCCGGACAACTTTTTAGCCGTTCTGATGTAACTCGCTCACTTCGTGAACTTGCTCAAGTTGGTTATTTTAACCAACAATCATTAGGCGTAAATCCTGTTCCTCACCCTGAGAATGGCACAGTTGATATTGAATATAAAGTAGAAGAAAAACCGAATGACCAAATTGAATTATCAGCAGGATGGGGTGCAATATCTATTGTAGGTACATTAGGATTAACACTTAATAATTTTTCTACACAACGAATGTTTGATAAGAAAGCGTGGGCTCCTGTTCCATCTGGTGATGGACAACGATTATCGGTTCGTGCACAAACAAATGGAACTTATTATCAATCATACAGTACATCATTTACTGAACCTTGGTTAGGCGGAAAAAAACCAAATGCATTCTCTGTTAACTTATATTATTCTGTGCAGAGTAACGGTTATAGCGTTGGAGACCCAAACAGAACTTCATTAAATACAACAGGATTTGTGTTGGGATTAGGAAAACGATTAAAATGGCCTGATGATTATTTTGTAATGCAATACCAAACAAGTTACCAGCGGTACCAAAATTTTGCCAGTATTGCTACAGGAGCTACTTATTTGGCAACAGTTCCTCCAGGAGCTACCAATAACGTGAGTTTCAAATTTACACTTGGTCGAAACTCTGTCGATCAACCGATATATCCGAAAAGTGGTTCCAATCTTTCATTCTCTGTTCAATTCACCCCTCCTTATAGTTTAATAAGTGGTAAAGATTATTCGCAAGTTGAACAAAGTGAAAGATTACGTTGGCTTGAGTTTCATAAATGGAAATTTGAGGCAACTACTTACACGAGTTTATTTGGCTTTGGCGAAAGAAAATTTGTGTTGATGACAAGAGCAAACTTTGGATATATAGGTATGTACAATCCTGTGCTTGGCATGACACCTTTCGAAAGATTTTGGGTTGGAGGAGCAGGTTTGTTAGGATATAATTTAGATGGTAGAGAGCTGATTGCCTTGCGCGGTTATCAGGATAATTCGCTTACGCCAACAACTTTTATAAATGGAATTGCAACTCGAACAGGAGGAACAATCTATAATCGATACACCATGGAATTGCGTTTCCCTATTTCTCTCGATCCACAAGCAACTGTTTATCCTCTTGTTTTTTTAGAGGCTGGAGGTGCTTGGCTTAATTTTAAAGATTTTAACCCATTTGAAGTATATCGATCAACAGGTGTAGGTGTGCGTATTTTCTTACCGATGTTTGGTATGATTGGACTTGATTATGGTTATGGATTTGATGCCGTACCTTATAATGCAGCAGCAAATGGAGGTAATTTTCACTTCTTAATTGGTCAACAGTTTTAACCTGATATAATTATCATGAAAAAAATTATTTTTCTTATTCTGCTTTTGATAGCTATTTCAAATCGTTCAACAGCACAACGATTTGCTTACATAGACACTGAGTACATTTTGGATATGATGCCATCCTATCGGTCGGCACAAAAACAACTCGACCAATTATCTGAAGACTGGCAAAAAGAAATTGAAAAAAGACAAGCCAACATCGACAGAATGTATAAAGATTATCAGGCAGAACAGGTGTTGCTTACCGAAGATTTGCGAAAGAAACGTGAACAGGAAATTAAAGATAAAGAAAAAGAATTACGGGAATACCGTAACTTAAAATTTGGTTTCGAAGGCGATTTATTTAAAAAACGCCAAGAATTGATAAAGCCTATTCAAGATAAAATATTTGATGCTGTTCAGAAAATTGCAAAACAAAGCGCATTAGACTTTATATTTGCCAAATCAGGTGAGATGATTATGCTTTACACTAATGCCAGATACGACAAGAGTGATGAAGTGTTATCGGAGTTGGGCATTGCAGTAACTAAAGATAAAAACAAACCTGCAACAGGAACGAATAACAACACAAACATACCAACAAATACAAACCCTAGTAATAACAACAATAAATAAGAACAAATTACAAAAATGAAGAAAACAATTTTACAGATAACATTAGCATCTCTTGTGTTAATGTTTGGATGCATAACCAAGGGAAATGCACAAAATCACAAATTAGGATACATCGATTTTCAAGATTTGATGCAACAAATGCCTGATTACAAAAAGGCTAATTCTGATATGGAAATTTTCGGAAAACAACTTGAAGATGAATTGAAAAAGATGAGTGCAGAACTTGAGAAAAAAGGTGAAGATTATCAGAAACAAGAACCTAAGATGGCGGATGCTATTAAGGAAATGAAAATGAAAGAGCTTCGCGATATGCAAGCACGTATTCAAGAGTTTCAACAATCAGCTCAGCAAAATGTTAGAAAAAAAGAAGAAGAATTGTTGAAGCCAATTATCGAAAAAGCTAAAAGAGCAATTTCGGATGTTGCCAAAGAAAATAATTTCTACTATGTTTTTGACGCTAGCCCAGGGTCACCTTTATTATACAAACCTGAAGGTGAAGATGTGATGAGCATTGTTAAAAAGAAACTTGGAATAATTGCAGGTTCATTAAGTCCGGCTACAACACCAGAGCCAGCTAACAATAAAC
>CANKGI010000126.1 GCA_947481365.1 Bacteroidota bacterium
AAAAAACATCCTGTTCCATATGAACCAAAAAATCTTGGTTCAACAATTAATACACCGTTAAACGAATATTTCCCAGGTGTTACAGCCGATGAGCAAACATTAATATTTACACGTTTGGATAAAGGCTCAAACGAAGAGTTTTATATCAGTAAAAAAATAAATAGTGATTGGGCAAAAGCGCAAAACATGGGTGCTCCTGTAAATACAATCCAAAACGAAGGTACCATTTCATTATCGGCTGATGGACAATACATATTTTTTACTGGATGTAATCGTCAAGAAGGTGAAGGCAGTTGTGATATTTATTTTTCGGCACTCGATGGAGACATATGGAGAGAGCCAAGGAATCTTGGATTTCCAATTAATACACGCGCATGGGAATCGCAACCTTCATTATCGTTTGATGGCAAAACAATGTACTTCAGCAGTAGTCGTCCAGGTGGTTTTGGCGAATCAGATATTTGGTTCAGCATATACAGCAAAGGTCATTGGAGTGTACCGCAAAATATGGGACCAACTGTAAACACTCCGGGAAACGAGCAAGTGCCATTTATTGCGAAAGACGATAAAACTTTATATTTCAATTCTAACGGAATACAAGGCATGGGTGGAAGCGATTTGTTTGTGGTTAGAAAAGAACTTGATGGTCGTTGGGGTAAAGCAAAAAATCTAGGATATCCTATCAATACACAAGGTGATGAAGTTTGTTTATCGCTTGCTGCAAATGGTAAGGATGCATACATTTCGAGTGAAAGAAAGGAAGGAATGGGCGGACTGGATATTTATAAATTTGAATTGTACGAAGCCGCACGTCCTTTAAAAACAGGTTATCTCAAAGGAATTGTTTTTAATTCTAAATCAATGCAAAAGTTAAAAGCACGCATTGAGTTGATTGATTTGGAAACCGGAAAAACATTTATCGAAGCTGTTTCAAATAAAATTTCGGGTGAGTTTTTAACATGCTTGCAGGGAAATAAAAATTATGCATTGAATGTTTCGTGTGATGGGTATTTATTTTATTCAGAAAATTTTACTTTGAAAGATCAATCGGCAGTTGAGCCGCTAACATTAAATATTCCACTCAATCCAATTCTGAACGGAGAGCGTGTAGTTCTCAAAAATGTTTTCTTCGATGTGGATCAATTTAAATTGCGCGAAGAATCGAAAATTGAATTAAGCAGGTTGGTTATATTATTAAAAGCAAATAGTACTTTACGAATTGAAATTGGTGGACATACAGACAATACAGGTGATAAAGCGCGTAATAGTGTTTTGTCTTACAATCGTGCAAAATCTGTTTTTGAGTATCTCGTGCAAAGCGGAATTGAAGATTTTAGATTAACCTATAAAGGTTATGCCGATGCTCAACCACTCACCGATAATAAAACCGAAGAAGGAAGACAAAAAAACAGACGTACCGAATTTAAAATCATCAGCAACTAATATTAAAATTAAGAATTATGATTTTAGATTTTACACTCAACATTTAAAACTTAACATTTAACATTTTTATAATGAAGTATACAAAATTTGCAAAAGAAGTTTTTGAGATAGAAGCCAAATCGTTAACCGATTTAAGCAAGCAACTCGATGGTGATTTTGATAAAGCAATAGATGCCATATTGAGTATTAAAGGAAGAGTAGTTGTAGGGGGTGTAGGTAAATCGGGTTTGATAGGTAGAAAGATTTCGGCAACGCTTGCAAGTACAGGCACACCAAGCTTTTTTATGCATCCTGTGGAAGCGTTTCATGGCGATTTGGGAGTGGTAAAAAAAGAAGATGTGTTTATCGGAATTTCGTATTCGGGCGAAACTGAAGAGTTATTAAAACTCATTCCTTTTATCAAAGCCAACAAAATAAAATTTATCGGAATCAGTGGAAATCCGAAATCAACTTTAGCACTCAATTCTGATTTTCATTTAAATGTAAAAGTTTATAAAGAAGCTTGTCCGCTAGAACTTGCTCCAACATCATCAACCACAGCAACACTTGCCATGGGCGATGCCATTGCCGTTGCATTAATGAAAGCCAGAAATTTTCAACCAAAAGATTTTGCTCAATTTCATCCCGGAGGAAGTTTGGGAAGAAAGCTTTTAACAACAGTTGAAAGTGCTATGTTCAAAAAAGACTTGCCGATTGTGAAATTAAATGATTCGTTAAAAACGGTAATAAATGCCATGAGTAGCGGACGTTTAGGTTTAGCTGTTGTGGTTGATAAAAATAAAATTTCAGGAATTATCACAGATGGCGATTTGCGAAGAGCTATGGATAAATTTACTTCGAAATTATTCGACATGAATGCATCTGAAATCATGACAAGTAAACCTCGTCTGATTTCAAAAACAATGATGATGGCCGAGGCAGAAGAACTGATGAATACTCATAAAATCACTTCCTTGCTTGTTGCCGATAATGCTAAAAAACTGATTGGTATTGTTCAGATTTACAGCATTGCGAAATGATATTATAATTGACAAATTTTTACAACTATGAAACAAAATAAAACAATAACAGTAAAAGGAATAAAGATAACAGTCATAAATAAGAATAATACTGATTATATTTCTCTTACAGACATGCTCCAAGCAAAAGATGGCGGTTTTTTTATCTCCGATTGGCTAAGAAATCGTAACACAGTTGAATTTCTTGGAATATGGGAAAGCGTTTACAATCCCAATTTTAATTATGGCGAATTTGCCATAATTAAAAGTCAGGCTGGTTTAAACAATTACAAGATAAGTGTGAAAGAATGGGAAGAAAAGACAAATGCAATTGGATTAAAAGCCACAGCAGGCAGATATGGTGGAACTTATGCTCATCCTGATATTGCATTTGAGTTTGGAATGTGGATTAGTGCAGAATTCAAAATTTATCTCATCAAAGAATTTCAAAGGCTCAAAGAAGTTGAAAACGAACGTTTAAAATCGGGCTGGAATTTGCAACGAACTCTCGCAAAAATTAATTATCAAATTCATACCGATGCTATAAAGGAAAACCTCATTCCTAAAGAATTGAATAAAGACCAAATAAATTCTTTGTATGCAAATGAAGCTGATATGTTAAACATGGCTTTGTTTGGAATGACTGCAAAACAATGGATAGATTTAAACACTAAAACTGACGGTAATATTCGTGATTCAGCAAGTATTGAACAATTGGTTGTACTATCTAATATGGAAAGCATAAACGCAGTTTTAATTCATCAAGGATTAAAACAAAGTGAAAGATTACAGCAACTTAATCAAGTTGCAATCACTCAAATGAAATCATTATTGCTAAACAGAAATATTAAGAAACTTAAATAGATTTGCACCCATGAATTTATACGACAAAATAAAATCTAATACATTTCTTATTTCTGGTCCGTGTGTAATTGAAAGCGAAGCGATGGTGATGAACCTGGCTGAGAAAATTTCGAAAATTGCTGACGACTTAAAACTTACTTATGTTTTCAAAGCTTCGTTTGATAAGGCAAATCGTACATCGGTAACCTCATTCAGAGGAAGTGGAATGAAAGAAGGTTTGCGCATTTTGCAGAAAGTGAAAGACACATTTGGTTTACCTGTTACAACCGATATTCACGAAAGTCATCAAGCTGAAGAAATTGCTTCGGTGGTTGATGTGTTGCAAATACCGGCTTTCTTGTGTCGTCAAACAGATTTGCTTTTGGCTTGCGGAAATTCAGGCAGAATTGTGAATGTTAAAAAAGCGCAATTCCTTTCAGGATTTGAAATGAAACATGCAGTTAAAAAAGTAGAGTCAACAGGCAACAAACAAATTATTTTAACAGAGCGCGGAACCATGTTTGGTTACAATAATTTGGTGGTTGATTTTAGAAATATTGTCGATATGAAAACCTTTGGTTATCCGGTTTGTATGGATGTTACGCATAGCACACAAAAACCCGGTGGACTAGATGGCAAAAGTGGTGGACAACGAGAGTATGCAATATACTTGGCCAAAGCAGCAGCTGCTGTTGGTGCCGATGGTTTCTTTTTTGAAGTACACGAAAATCCTGATGAAGCTATGAGTGATGGACCAAATATGATTCCGTTAAAAGATTTTAAAAAATTACTTGAGGATAGTGTGATGAAGTATAAATCGTAATTTCTGTAAATTCACTCATTCACTCATTCTCTCATTCACTCATTTTCTAACTCACTCATTCACTAACTAACTCACTGCAAATACCACACCTGATTATTACTATAATAAAATCCAACAAGTCCGTTATCGGTGTTATAGTAAATTCCTTTTACGTAAATTTTTGTTTGATTATATCGCACTGCATAGCACTCGTAAACATTTTTATGCTCTCTTGTTCCAAGTAACAACGAGTCATGAAAACGATAACCACTCGAGCTGTCTTTTTTATTAATAAGTATTTTAAAAGAAAAAACTGACGTGTCGGTTGTGCTCAGCAAATTTAGCATGAGTCGATCTTTCGAGGTTTTTACTTTATCCGAATTTATTGAAGTCATATACTCGTAATAATCTTTTTCTCTTCTAATCTCATAATTAAACGGAGCATTTGATGTAACGTAGTTTATGATTTCATGTTCCGAATTGCAATAATCATCACAAGTAGCTGTGCCGCATGTTTTAAGTTCTACACGATGCAAAATGATATCGTTAAAACTATTCTGCAATCGGTAATTCATTTGGTAAGAATATGCTGTTCCTCCTGGTGCCGAAATAAAACTTGGGAAACGTGAAAGTGCATCGGGTAGCCATGTTTTTGAACTGTCGGATAATCCTGTTGAACCATAATACACACCAACGCAATAAGGCGTACCTCCATTTTCACATGGTCCGGTTTTTCGACATGAACATGTGATAATGAATACTAAATAAATGGCGAACATTAGATACTTTCGCATTCTGTAAAAATATAAAAAAATAATTCAAAATTGAAAGCAGTAATTTTTGACATGGATGGTTTGCTTATTGATTCGGAACCATTTTGGAAAATTGCCGAGAAAAAAGTTTTCGGTGAACTGGGGCTTAACCTTAGTGATGAGTTGTTGAGACAAGTAATGGGTTTCCGTTTGAGCGAAGTGGTTATTCATTGGTATCAATATCAGCCTTGGCCTAATCCCGATTTTAAGAAAACTGAAAATGATGTACTCGAATATGTAAAAAAAATCATTCTCGAAAATGCCAAACCCATGCCAGGTGTGTATGAAGTTTTAGAGAAATTGAAATCAGAAAATTATAAAATGGCAGTTGCTTCTTCATCGGCAATGAGTTTGATTGAAGCGGTGGTTGACAAACTTGATATAAGAAATTACTTTGACGTTTTGTGGTCGGCAGAGTTCGAGCATTTTGGAAAACCACATCCTGGAATTTTTATCACCACGGCACAAAAATTAAATGTTGAAGCGAAAGATTGCATGGTGTTTGAAGATTCGATCAATGGTGTGATATCGGCTAAAGCTGCACGAATGAAATGCATTGCTGTTCCCGAAGAAGCTACTTTTAATGATAAACGTTTTGCTATTGCTGATGTGAAGTTGAAAAGTTTGTTGGAATATATTTAGGTGTTGAAGATATGAAGGCTTGCCAACCTTTGGTTGGAATGAGGTGATTAAGGGATGAGGAGGGAGAATCATCAAATTATCTCATTATCAAATTACTCTCTGCTACGTTCTCTTTCCAAATCTTTTTCTTTAATTGATTCACGCTTGTCGTAGCTTTTCTTTCCTTGTGCCACGGCAAGTTCAATTTTTGCAAATCCTGTTTCCGAAATAAACATTTTTAGTGGGATAATGGTCAAGCCTTTTTCGGCAGCTTTAACACGCAGCTTACGTAATTCAGTTTTTTTGAGCAATAT
The DNA here is from genome assembly GCA_947481365.1 of Bacteroidota bacterium. Classification (GTDB taxonomy): domain Bacteria; phylum Bacteroidota; class Bacteroidia; order UKL13-3; family UKL13-3; genus CAIUEQ01. The sequence continues at coordinate 5,834 of CANKGI010000126.1, forward strand.
TTTTCGCACCCTTAATGCTTCGTGATTTTGAAAAGATGCCTGTTTATAAGTGCCGATATGCAAACCGCGAATAAATAATTCTTCATTGATGAAAAAACAAAAAGCATCTCCCAAATTCACATTTCCGGCACGTACCGATTTTATCTCGGTGCCTAGCAATTGTATACCTGCCGTGTACTTTTGAAGAATATGATATTCGTACGAAGCACGCTTGTTAACGATATTGATATTTGTTTTTTCCATTAATTAATTGCGCAAACTTAACGGTTAATCAATACAAATAGTAATTTCGTGGGTGATATAAACTTATGAGTTCAGAACAAACAAAAATTCAGCTTACAAAATTTTCGCACGGTGGTGGTTGCGGATGTAAAATTGATCCAGCAGTGCTTCATGAAATACTTTCAGGTAAACGAAGTTCGGATGTGTTTCCGCAATTGTTAGTTGGAAATAATTCGAATGACGATGCAGCAGTGTGGGATTTGGGAAATGGAATGAGCATGATTAATACCGTTGACTTTTTTATGCCCATAGTTGATGATGCATTTGATTTTGGAAGAATTGCTGCAACCAATGCCATTAGCGATGTATATGCCATGGGTGGTAAGCCTGCATTTGCAAATGCAATACTCGGTTGGCCTGTCGAAAAAATTCCGGCCTCAATTGCCGGTGAGGTTTTAAATGGTGCCATTGCAGCATGTTCGGCTGCTGGAATTCCTTTGGCTGGAGGACACAGCATCGATTCGCCTGAACCTATTTTTGGTTTATCGGTAAATGGTTTGGTAGCTACAAAAAATTTAAAACGGAATAATACTGCTTGTGTTGGCGATTTTCTTTTTCTTACAAAACCACTCGGAATGGGCATTATGGGGTCATCAATAAAAAGGGGAGTAGTTTCTGATGAACATATTGGTGAAGCAGTAAAATGGATGACTACGTTAAATAAACTGGGAGCAGAATTTTCTGAATTGGATGGAGTTCATTCGATGACTGATGTAACAGGATTTTCGTTGTTGGGGCATTTAATAGAAATGACCGAAGGAAGTAACGTGAGTGCCGAATTGCAGTTTGATAAAATTCCGGTTCTTGGTTTTATTGACGAATATCTGGCACATAAAATTATTCCGGGCAACACCAAAAAGAACTGGAAAATCAATCAATCAAAAGTTAAAAATTTAACTGACGAGCGAAGTATATATTTATTGAACGATCCTCAAACGAGTGGTGGTTTGCTTATTTCGGTAGGTGCAGATACCGTTGAGAAAGTGAAAGAACTTTTTGTGATAAATGGATTGAATGAATTTGCAAATCCAATTGGCAGAATGGTTGCAAAAAATAATTTTGAAGTGAATGTAATTTAACTTAAATCGATGAAACTCCTCAGTTCACAGCAAATAAGAGATTGGGATGCTTTTACCATTGCAAACGAACCAATCAGTTCAATAAATTTGATGGAACGTGCTGCAATTGCCTTTGTTTCGCAACTCAAAAAAGTTCTCCCCTTAAGTGGGGCTAAAATTTTTTGTGGCAAGGGAAACAATGGGGGAGATGGATTGGCAATTGCTCGTTTGCTTGCATCTGAAAATATAACATGCGAAGTATTTATCATCGAGTATTCAAAAAAATGTTCGGATGATTTTGCAGTAAATGAGAAACGATTGAAAGAAATAAAATCTGTTTCCATCAATTATATTTCAGAAAATTCAACGTTGCCAAGTATTTCATCTGAAGATATTATCATCGATGCAATTTTTGGAACCGGTTTGAGCAAACCGCTCGAAGGACTTGTTTTAAAAGTAGTTCAGCATATAAATCAACACGCTAAAAATACAATTGCTGTAGATATCCCGACAGGATTAAAGGCTGATATTTTTTCGGTTGATGAAATAAATGAGTCAAAAATTATTCATGCAAATCGCACTTTCACTTTTCAAGTTCCTAAGCAATGTTTTATGCTTGCCGAAACTTTTCCGTTTGTTGGTAAATTTGATGTGCTTGATATCGGTTTGAAAAAACAATTTTTAGAAACGATTCAATCTTCACATTTTTATGTTACGAAAGAATCTATTCCTGAAATAAAACAACGAGGAAAATTTTCACATAAAGGAACATTCGGACATGCACTTTGCATTGGTGGAAGTTTTGGAAAAATAGGTGCAACTATTTTAATGAGCAAGGCTTGTTTAAGAACAGGTGCGGGAAGAGTTACATCGTTTATTCCGAAAGTTGGTTATACCATTTTGCAAACTTCGGTTCCAGAATGCATGGTTTTAACAGATGATGAATTAACTGAAATTAGAAATTTTCCTGCAACAGAAAATTATAGCGCAGTAGGTGTTGGTCCCGGAATGGGAACAGATGAATTCACAGTTAAAGGTTTTCAGAAATGGTTGCCAACTGTTAAAGTTCCATGTGTGATTGATGCTGATGGATTAAATATTTGCGCTAAACTTTTACTCGATCACCACGATTCATTTCATTTTCCTTCAAATGCAATTATTACACCGCATCCAGCTGAGTTCGACCGTTTGGCTGGAGCTTCAAAATCGAGCATTGAACGTATTGAAAAGCAAATTCATTTTGCACAAAAACATAAAATTATTGTGGTGTTAAAAGGAGCACATACAAGTATTGCCATGCCAAATGGAAAATTATATTTTAATTCAACCGGAAATCCTGCGATGGCCACAGCGGGTAGCGGTGATGTTCTTACCGGAATAATCACTGCATTATTAGCTCAAGGTTATAGCACACATGATGCAGCAATTTTAGGTGTTTATATTCACGGTCTTTCAGGAGATTATGCTGCTAAAGAAAGAGCCACCATTATTGCCCGAGATATAATTGAAGCAATTCCGTTTGTGATGTGATTTTACCACAGAGAACACAGAGAAAAACAACTAAGTTCTGTATTTAAATTCATTATTATTTTTATGTATGTAAGCGATGTCATGTCGAGTTTATCGAGACATATGTGTGAACGTCTTGTCAAGTCGAGTTTATCGTGACAATGGTTGGCTTCATGCATTGCTAAACAAAAGTTCTCGATAAACTCGAACTGATATTCCGTTTACTATCAGAATCAATTTTCAACTCTCAATTCTTAAATCTTAATTCTTAACTCTTAATTCTTAACTCTCCATTCTCTTCTCTAACCAATCCAAAAGGTTCATCTTTCACAATCAGGTATCCATCCAAATCGGCATACTCAATACCAGCACATAAATGAAATGCCGAAGAAATACCAAGTGACGTTTCAACCATGCAACCAATCATCGTGTGCATTTGATGTTTTACCGCTTCATTTAAAATGTTTATTCCGTTTAAATAACCTC
>CANKGI010000127.1 GCA_947481365.1 Bacteroidota bacterium
TATGCCGATCATGTTATTTATATTCCTCCTTGCGAAGAATCGATGCTACCTTTATTAGCTACAATACCATTGCAGTTATTGTCGTATCACATTGCAGTATTAAGAGAATGTAACGTTGATCAGCCGAGAAATCTTGCAAAATCAGTTACGGTAGAATAGCAGTAACTTTATAGAATTGCAACGTGGCAAATTGCATGAATGGGAATAAATGCACCTGATTTCAAAACAACTTCGCTATCATCGATTGCCCAAACCGTTGTTTCAACTTTTTTCAAGCCCTCATTTGTAGCAAATACAATTTTGCTTTTTGATTTTTCTGAATTACCCAAAATCATTGCTTTATGCAATTCAGATTTTCTTTGTGTTTTCTGTTCGGCCGAAACCAAAACATCTTCTGTAACAAAGTAAAAGTCATTCGTATCTTCTTTCATAACTGATGAAATTCCGTATATTGGTTGAATTGTATCCATGACTTTAATGACTAAATGCAAAAACAAAATTATATAAAAAAACGGAAAAACAAAATGTATGGTGAAAATAAGATTTAAATAAACTTATTTGAGTAAAAAAAAGCTGCAGTAAATGCAGCTTTTTTTTAATATGCTAAAGTATTTGTTATAATGCCGCTTGATAGCGTTTGCTAACCTCGTCCCAGTTAATCACATTCCAGAAAGCTGCGCAATAATCAGGTCTGCGGTTTTGATAATGAAGGTAATAAGCGTGTTCCCAAACGTCTAACCCAAGAATTGGTGTTCCTTTACACTCTGAAATATCCATTAACGGATTATCTTGATTTGGCGATGAGCAAACACATAGTTTTTTTGAAGCATCAACACATAACCAAGCCCATCCTGAGCCAAAACGTGTTGCAGCAGCTTTGTTAAAATCTTCTTTAAATTTATCCCATCCACCAAGTTGTGTGGTAATGGCTTCTAATAATGCGCCCGAAGGTTGTCCTCCTTTATTTGGGCCCATAATACTCCAGAATAATGAATGGTTGTAATGACCACCACCATTGTTACGAACTGCAACAGGATATTTTGAAATATTCTTACATATTTCTTCAATCGATAATTTCTCTGCATCAGTTCCTGCAATAGCATTATTCAGATTTGTAACGTATGCCTGATGGTGTTTTGAATGGTGGATTTCCATTGTACGAGCATCAATATGCGGTTCAAGTGCGGTATACTCGTAAGTAAGTTTTGGTAATTCGAATGCCATAATTTTTAATTGATTAATTTAACAAATATAAAACGTGTTTCTAATTTAACACCTAGAAATGGATTATGTTTCTCTTAATTTTTTAAAAAAGATTTTCATCAGTTCACTGCATTCATTTTCAAGAATTCCCGAAATGATTTCGGTTTTCGGATGAAGCAGATTACCCATTTTTGTAAATCCTCTTTTTTCATCTCTTGCACCATATACAACCTTGCCAATCTGACTCCAAAATATTGCACCGGCACACATTACACAAGGCTCTATGGTTACATATAATGTGCATTCGGTTAAATACTTTGCCCCCAAATAATTTGAAGCAGCAGTAATAGCCTGCATTTCGGCATGTGCCGTAACATCAACCAATTTCTCGGTAAGGTTATGTCCTTTGCCAATAATCTGATTTTCGCAAACCACAACGCAACCCACAGGAACCTCATTTTCAACGAAAGCTTTTTCGGCTTCTTTTAAAGCCATTTTCATAAAAAAATCGTGCGAAAAAAGTTCGTTTAACATTACATTTTTATTATCTGCAAATCTGCATTTGTTTTTTGTATTTTCGCAAACTTTATAGAGATAAAAATATGTTACGTACACATACTTGCGGAGAATTAAGAATTGCTGATGTTTCGAAAACACCAACCTTATGCGGATGGGTTCATAAGAGTCGCGATTTAGGCGGAATGACATTTATTGACTTGCGTGATCGTTATGGAATAACCCAGTTGGCTTTTAACATGGAAACCAATCCGGCATTATGCGAACGTGCTCGTAAAATAGGTCGCGAATTTGTGTTAAAAGTTACCGGAAAAGTGATTGAGCGTAGCAGTAAAAATTTAAACATTCCAACAGGAGAAGTTGAAATAGAAGTTACCGAGTTGGTTGTATTAAATGAATCTCAAACTCCACCGTTTACTATTGAAGAAAATACAGATGGAGGTGATGATATCAGAATGAAATATCGATACCTTGATTTGCGCAGAAGCAATGTGAGAGCCAATATTCAGCTTCGTCATAAAATGGCACAGCAAACAAGAAGTTATCTCGACTCAAAAGAATTTATCGAAGTTGAAACTCCTGTACTTATTAAATCAACTCCCGAAGGAGCAAGAGATTTTGTGGTTCCATCACGTATGAATCAGGGAGAATTTTATGCTTTGCCACAATCGCCACAAACCTTTAAACAATTGCTAATGGTAAGCGGTTTCGATCGTTATTATCAAATTGTAAAATGTTTTAGGGATGAAGATTTACGTGCAGATCGTCAGCCCGAATTTACACAGATTGATTGCGAAATGAGTTTTGTTGAACAAGAAGATGTGCTCAATATGTTTGAAGGTTTGGTGAAACATCTTTTCAAAAATGTGAAGGGAATAGATATCGATATAATGCCTCGAATGAGTTACGCTGATGCGATGAAATATTATGGTTGTGATAAACCCGACACTCGTTTTGAAATGAAGTTTGTGGGGTTGAATGATGTTACAAAAAGCAAAAATTTCAAAGTGTTTGATGATGCCGAATTGGTTGTTGGTATTTGTGCTAAAGGTTGTTCAGAGTATACAAGAAAACAATTAGATGAATTAACAGAATTTGTTAAACGACCTCAAATTGGGGCAACAGGTTTGGTTTATGCAAAAGTGAATTTGGATGGAACAATCAAATCATCGGTTGATAAATTTTATGATGCAAACGACTTACAAAAATGGGCAGCTAAATTTGATGCAAAACCAGGAGATTTAATTTTAATTCTTGCCGGAAATGCAGATAAAACGCGCAAAGCATTAAGCGAACTTCGATTGGAAATGGGAACACGTTTAGGCTTCCGCGATCAAAGTAAATTTTCGTGTTTATGGGTTACTGATTTTCCGTTGCTCGAGTTTAACGAAGAAGAAAACAGATACTTTGCCATGCATCATCCTTTTACATCACCAAAGCCCGAAGATATTTATTTGCTTGATGATAATAAACTTGGTGAAGTACGTGCTAATGCCTACGATATGGTAATAAATGGAGTAGAAGTTGGAGGAGGTTCTGTTAGGATTTTTAACAAAGATCTTCAGAAAAAAATGTTTTCCATTTTAGGTTTTACCGATGAAGAAGCACAAAGTCAATTTGGGTTTTTAATGAATGCATTTGAATTTGGAGCACCACCGCATGCAGGTATTGCTTTTGGTTTTGATAGGTTATGTTCATTGTTTGGTGGCGAAAATTCTATTCGTGATTTTATAGCTTTTCCTAAAAATAATTCGGGACGTGATACCATGATTGATGCACCTTCGGCAATTGATGAAAAGCAATTGAAAGAGCTTGGGATTAAAATATAATAACTAGTTTTTATTAACTCAAAACAGCTGATAACTATCAACATTCTAACAATAACTTATTTTTATTCTTTTTTTTGAATTGATTAGAATTGAATGTTCAATTATTAATCAAATCAAATGGCATTAAGCAGATTTTGGGCATATATAATTGTTTGCAGTGTAGTATACATATTTTTTATGCTACTCAGCGGAAGACTTTATACACTTGGCTCGATGGTAAATGGAAAACAAAATGATGCACTCATTGTTTCCGAAATTTCGTCAGCCGATTTGCAACAAAAAGACACTTCACTTTATCAAAAAATAGTTGCGTTTAAAACTTCTGGTTATGCTGTTGGCGATACAACCTACAACTTACAAGATAACGGAACGATTGATATTTGTGTTGGCAAGCAAGCTGCCGATGGAATTTTTGCAACATGTAAAAATACCATCACCGATATTTGGCTTCCATTAATAGGTTACCTCACATTTTTTTGCGGCTTATTAAATTTACTTAGCGATTCGAATGCTACGAGTAAACTTGCAAAATTGCTCAATCCGTTTTTTATTAAAATTTTTCCTGAGCTTCATGAAGGCCATCCAGCATTTGGATTTATGACGATGAACTTTGCTGCAAATTTTCTTGGTCTCGATAATGCCGCAACACCATTTGGTTTAAAAGCCATGGAAAGTTTGCAACAATCAAATACCGATAAAGATAAAGCAAGCAACAGTCAGATTATGTTTTTGTGTTTACATGCTGCCGGATTAACATTAATTCCTACTTCCATTATTGGTTATCGTGCAGCACAACATGCTGCAAATCCTGCAGATATTATGATCCCATGTATCATCACATCATTTGTTGGAACATTGTCTGCAATGGTTTTCGTGAGTATTAAGCAACGAATCAATTTAATCAATTTTGTTGTGATGGGATTTTTTGTAGTGGTGAGTGCCGTTATTGGCCTGCTGCTATTTTATGTAAACAGATTAAGCGGAATAGAAAAATTTCATTTTACAGGAAACTTAAGCAATGCAGTTTTACTCGTCATTATTTTCTTGATTGTAGGTTATTGTTTGCTTCACGAAAAAATATTTACACAAAACGGAACCAATATTTTTGATTCATTTATCAATGGTGCAAAAGATGGTTTTACAACTGGATTAAGGGTGTTGCCTTATATGATTGCGATGCTTGTTGCTCTTAGTATATTCCGCAATTCGGGGTTAATGAATATTGTGATGAATGGGTTAACTGCAGTGATGCAAATATTTAATGTCGACCCACAAATTATTCAAGCAATTCCGGTTGCGTTGATGCGACCTTTTAGTGCTGGTGGAGCTCGTGGTTTTATGCTTGATGCAATGAAAGCATATGGTCCAGATAGTTTAGCCGGGCAACTTTCTTGTTTGTTTCAGGGTGCAGCCGAAACCACATTTTATGTTCTGGCATTGTATTTCGGTTCGGTAAATGTAAAAGAAACTCGCTATACACTTTGGATAATGCTGCTAGTTGATTTGGTGTGTGTACTTACAGCTATTGCTGTTTGCAAGATGTATTTTTAAAGCTGTCTTCCCATATAATAGTCACCTACAACATTTTTCGTTGTAAAATCTAATTTAAATATTATTTTCAACACTTCTTTATCCTACCATTAATTTAAATATTTTCGTAGGATAAATCTTAAATCGAAAATCAATAAATCGTAAATATATATGGCACTCGAAATCACAGGAAAAATCATTCAGATAATGAATGAAACAAGCGGACAAAGTAAAACAGGAAACAACTGGACAAAACAAGAATTTGTAATCGAAACAGCTGACAAATTTCCTAAAAAAGTTATGATGAGCGTAATGGGCGACAAAGTTCAAGAGCTTAAAAAATTTAAAACAGGAGATGAAATAAAAGCATCGTTAAATATCGAATCGCGCGAATATAACAGCCGCTGGTACACAGATATTCGTGCTTGGAAAATTGAAGGAAATGGTTCGCAATCTTCTTCAGGTTCTGATAATAATTTTTATGCAGATGCAGATCCATCATTTACACCCGACAGTGCATCTGATGATTTGCCTTTCTAAATGATGAGTCAACAACCATTAAAGATTTATAATACTCTTACTCGGCAAACCGAATTATTTAAACCGATATATGAAGGTCATGTTGGAATGTATGTATGCGGACCAACGGTTTATAACTATGCACATTTAGGTAATGCACGAACTTTTATTTCGTTCGATACTGTTTATCGGTATTTGCTTCATCTTGGCTATAAAGTTCGATATGTTAGAAATATAACAGATGCCGGACATTTGGAAAGTGATGCTGATGAAGGTGAAGATAAAATCTCGAAAAAGGCAAAACTCGAACAACTCGAGCCAATGGAAATTGTACAGAGATATACATACGATTTTCATCAGGTAATGGATACATTTAATATTTTGCCTCCAAGCATCGAACCAACAGCAACAGGTCATATCATCGAGCAAATTGAAATGACCAAGAAAATTATTGCCAGCGGTTTTGCTTACGAAAAAAGCGGCTCGGTTTATTTTGATGTTGAGAAATATTCGAAAGAAAATAACTACACACAACTATCTGGAAGAAACCTTGAAGAGCTGTTAAACAATACTCGCGAACTCGAAGGGCAACATGAAAAAAATGGTCGTCTTGATTTTGCCCTTTGGATAAAAGCAAAACCCGAGCACATTATGAAATGGCCAAGTCCATGGGGCGAAGGTTTTCCTGGCTGGCATCTCGAGTGTTCGGCAATGAGCAATAAATATTTGGGCGAAGAATTTGATATACATGGAGGCGGAATGGATCTTGTTCCAACACATCATACAAATGAAATTGCACAGAGTGTTGCATGCAATCATAAATCGCCAGCTCATTTTTGGATGCATACCAATATGCTCACTGTAAACGGACAAAAAATGAGTAAATCGCTTGGTAATTCTTTTTTGCCAAACGAACTTTTTTCGGGCGAACATAAACTTCTTGATAAAGGTTACAGTCCCATGACTGTTCGTTTTTTTATGCTACAAGCACATTACCGTAGCACGCTCGATTTTAGTAACGAAGCATTGCAAGCAGCAGAAAAAGGTTATGCAAGATTGATGAATGCAATGAAGTTAATTGAAGAGTTGAAATGCAGTCAACAGTCGACAGTCGACTGTCGTCTGTTGACAGAAAATATCTATTCTGCCATGAATGAAGACTTCAATACACCCATAGCACTTTCGCATATATTTGAAGGCGTTCGAATAATTAATTCGGTGAACGATGGAAAAGAAAAAATATCAGAAGCTGATAAAGATAGTTTGCGAAAATTAATGTACGGTTTTGTATATGGCGTTTTAGGTTTGAAGGAAGAAAGCAATGCCGATTCGGGTAAAATTGACGGGCTGATGCAAATGATTTTTAATATCAGAAATCAAGCAAAATCAAACAAAGATTTTAAAACGAGTGATGACATTCGGGATGAATTGAAATTACTTGGATTTGATATTAAAGACGGCAAAGAAGGAACTACTTATTCTATTTCAAACTGACATTAAATAGCATAAATTGAAACACACACTTACATTTATTTTTTTTATATTATGCTTATTGTTTGTGCAAAATATTTCGGCACAATCAAATGGTTATTTACTTTTGGGTAAATGGGATCTCGATCATGTTGTTGATACAACAAATAAAACGGTTGATCATACCCGAAGAAAATTTAATTTCATTACCGACACTACTTGTAATTACATGCAAAATGTAACAGATATCGTTTCGAATATTCAAGCAAAATATCGGTATTCTTTTGATAATAAAATTTCGAAAGATGTAATTAGAATTTTTGATGAAGAAACATTATTTACTCAATTTATAGTTGAGCGAATAACTAAAGATACTTTGGTGTTAAATGAAATTGATCCGGAAGACAAAACGAAAACAACAAATCGTGTTCATGAGTTTTATGTTCGAAAAAAATGAAAAAATATAAACTGTTTTATTTCCTATTTGTAACAGCATTGGCAATCGTTTCATGTAATAATGAGCCAAAGAAAAATGCAAACCAAAAACAGTCGGTTGCAGTTGAAGCCGAAAAATACAAACAAATATCTCCTGAATTTAATGCCGATTCGGCTTATTATTTTGTACAGAAACAAGTTGATTTTGGACCTCGTGTTACAAACTCAACCGAAGCAAAAAATTGTGGCGATTGGATGGTGAATGAGTTGAAAAAATATTCGGACAATGTGATTGAACAAAAAACAACCATCACCGATTTTTATGATAAAAAATTAAATGTACGTAACATTATTGCAGAGATAAATCCAAAAGCCACAAAACGAATTTTACTTTGTGCACACTGGGATTCACGCCACATTGCCGATAAGGATAACATAGATGCCGATAAGCCAATTCTTGGAGCCGATGATGGAGCAAGTGGTGTAGGTGTTTTAATTGAAATGGCTAGATTGATAAAATCAAATCCGATAAATATTGGAGTTGATATTGTTTTGTTTGATGCCGAAGACCGTGGTAAAAATGAATTCAGAAATTCATATTGTTTAGGTTCGCAATATTGGAGCACACATTTACACAAGCCAAATTATAAAGCCGATTTTGGAATTTTGTTGGATATGGTTGGAGCAACCGATGCAGTTTTTACATGGGAAGAAAATTCGTTCATCAGTGCAAAACCATTTTTGGATAAAGTATGGGGAACAGCACAAAATTTAGGATATGGAAAACGATTTGTGTATTTTCAAAATGGAGGTATAGAAGATGACCACGCATATGTAAATAAGAATACCAACATTCCTACAATCGATATTATTAACTTTAACGAAAAAGGTAATTTCCCCGATCATCACCACACACATAAAGATAATATGAATGTTATCGACAGAACAACTTTAAAACAAGTTGGTCAAACATTACTCGAAGTTATTTACAGTGAAAAGTAAAGCGGTATAAAATAAAAAAGGCAGATTTCGCAACCCGCCTTTTTATCTAACCCATGAAAATGCTGCTTAGCTAAAAGCCTATTAATAACTAGAGCAGCAGTTTCTTTCGTTATTTCTTTATTACAAGTCAAAGGTAAGTGCATTGCAACTTCAAAAAACATGATGGCAATCATGCAATTTGTATGATTTTTATCAGCCGCCTTTTTTTCTAATCAACAAAATTTTCAGCTTTCATCAAACGCATTCTTTCATTACATATTTGCTGTTTTCAAATATTTAGCTATAATTTGTTAAGTCAATTAAAATTATTTTTGAAACACTTTATAGTCATTTTTCTTTCAATTTCACTTTTGGCAAATAATGCTTTTGCTCAAAATAAATCTGAATTGAGAGGTGTGGTGCGTGATTCGAAAACAGGAGAAAAACTAATTGGAGTTGTTATTTCGATTAAAGGGTCTTCGTATGGTACAGCCACAGATTTTGAAGGCGAATTCAAACTAAAAATCAATCAACCTTTACCCATAACATTAGTAGTTACATATTTAGGATATGCTAAAACAGAAATAAAAGTTGAAA
>CANKGI010000128.1 GCA_947481365.1 Bacteroidota bacterium
CCAAAGGTCGCGCGCTTCTTTTTTGTATAAAAACTAAATGCTATTTCTTCGGAATATTCTTTAAAGTTTCAACTAAATAATTCCAGAAATTCTCTACTGATTTAATATCTACTCTTTCGTCAGGAGAATGAGGTGAGCGAATGGTTGGTCCGAATGAAATCATATCCCAATTTGGATAAACACTTCCAAGTAAACCACATTCTAATCCTGCATGTACAGCTTGTAATTTTGGTTCTGCTCCATACATATTTTTGTAAACAGCAATCATCGTTTTCAAAATATCTGAATTTACATTTGGTTTCCATCCGGGATAAGAACCTGTGCGCTCAACAGTAAATCCATTTGATTCAAAAGAACAAGCAATGGCATTTGCCACATCTTCTTTTTGCGATTCAACAGAACTGCGTTGTAATGTTTCAACTTGTGCAATACCATTTTCAACTTTTACGATGGCAACATTGTTGGATGTTTCAACCAAACCAATCATGTCGGCACTCATACCAAAAACACCATTCGGACAAGTATAAATAGCATTTAATAATTTATGTTGACTATTAGCATCCATTACCGATGTGGGCAATGTTGTTGCTTCAACGGAAATAATTAACCCAGCATCAGTTGTTGCTAATTCTTTTTGAATGGTAACAGTAAAATCTTTAACAAATTTTAAGAATGCATCTTTTTTATCATTCGGAACTGTTACCAAAGAATTTGCTTCACGAGGAATCGCATTACGTAAGTTTCCTCCCGAAATTGTTGATACACGCAATCCAAATTCTTTTGAGGCATTCCAAAGAATTCTGTTAGTGATTTTATTTGCATTTCCTCTTCCAGTATTTATATCTAATCCTGAGTGACCACCTTTCAAACCTTTAACAGCTATTGTAAATGCAGTTGAGTTTGCTTCAGGAGTTTCTTGTTTGTAATTTATTTTTGCTACAGTGTTTTCACCACCGGCACAACCAATAAATATTTCTCCATGATCTTCAGAATCGAGATTCAATAAAATATCACTTTTCAAAATTCCACCTTCCAATTCAAAAGCTCCGGTCATTCCGGTTTCTTCATCAATCGTAATTAAACATTCGAGTGGACCATGTTGCAAATTCTTTGCAGCCATAATTGCCATCGATGCGCACATGCCAATTCCATTGTCTGAACCGAGTGTTGTTCCTGTTGCATGAACCCATTCGCCAACAATTCGAGGAACAATCGGATCAGTTAAAAAATCATGTTTGGTATCGTTGTTTTTTTGCGGAACCATGTCCATATGGCTTTGCATCACTACACCTTTCATGTTTTCGTTTCCAGGAGTTGCAGGTTTGCGCAATATTACATTTCCTGCTTTGTCAACATACGATTCGATATTGTTTTGTTTTGCGAAATTCAAAATGAATTCGCGAATTTTTTCTTCATGTTTTGAAGGGCGAGGTACTGCGCACACATCTTCAAAAATGCTCCATACTTCCTGTGGATTCAGGCTATTCAAAATTTTTGTCATTGTTTTATTTTTTTAATTTACAACTCCGTAGGAGTTTTCTGTTTATAAAAAAAAATTAAAGTTTATGATTTGGGCTCCGTAGGAGCCACCTGCAAATCTATTCAAAGAATTCGAACAAATAATGTTCATCATAAGTAATTTTAAATTTTTCAAGCATCTCTAAGTATTCTTCTTTAAAAGTTTTTTTTCTGTGATGATTTTCCTGATTCAAAATATATTTATAAACGTTATCAATATGCGAATGAGAGTATGAAAATACGCCATATCCTTCCTGCCATGAGAATTTTCCTGCTACCCATTTTTTGCTATTTATAAACTCGTTGCTTTCAACTTTTATTTCTTTTATAAAATCAGAAATGGAAATCACAGGTTTGAATCCAACAAATAAATGAACATGGTCGGGCATTGAATTTATTGCAATTAACTTTGCATTTCGATTTTTAACCAACCCGGAAATATATTTATGTAATTCTTCTTTATTTACTTTAGGAATGAGATTTTGACGTCCTTTAACGGCAAAAACAAAATGAAGATAGATTTGAGAAAATGTGTTTGCCATAATTTAAATTTCATTTTCAGGTGACTCCTTCGGAGTCGTATGATTTGGGTTTCTTTCTATAAAACTATAAACAGGTAGCTCCTTCGGAGCCTTCAACAAACCATTTCAATTTTCCTTTTTCAATTCGATAAATCTGATAAATTTATTTTTATATAATTCGGTTAAAAATAGGGTAACTCTTTCTTCAGCAGGTTGGATTTTTTCGCCCAACTTTTCTTTCAGTTCTTCGCAAATTATTTGAACATTTTTTTTGCCATCAATTTGCATCCATGTTGCCGAACCCAATTCGTCAAGCTTTAAGGGAATGAATTTATTTTTTAATAAAGGCAAAAAATATTTTCCAAAAAACTTGCTCGTAAATCGTGGAATTAAAATCGCAACCTTTTCGTTTTCTCTCATCTCAAATCCATGAATACATTCGGGTGTAAGTTCGAGGTAATTGATTTCTTCTTTTTTTGATTTAGACATATTTAAAATGTTTCCCGCAGATTTCGCAGAAAAAATTTGCGCTTGTCAGCGAAATCTGCGGGAGATAAATTCAATTAGAAATTAGCTGTTGGTGGCGCTGGTTCATCAGGGCTTCCTGCATTTTTAATTGGAACATTTACCAACACATATCCGATAATGACCAATACCAAAATACTAACTAAAAATGATGGTTCTTTAAATATTTCAGGAATTGTTAAATCCATAAAATAGAATAATGCGAACACTAAACCCATCAAAGCTTCACCGGCAATAAATCCTGAAGCAAGCAATACTCCAGTATTTTCCACTCTCGCTTTTTGAGCATCGTTATGTTTCTTTCTGTCGTTCACCATTTCAACTATTCCTTTTACAATTCCACCTAAGAAAATGGCGAAAGTTGTTTCGAGTGGTAAGTACATTCCAACACTTACAAGCATCGGACTTTTTACTTGCATCAATATAAATCCTAATCCCATCAACATACCAACAATAATTAAAGGCCATGCCATTTGTCCGCCCACAATTCCTTTCGATAACATTGCCATCAAACTTGCTTGCGGTGCTGATAAATTCTTGCTTCCAAAACCACCTTCATAACCATCTTTTATTCCTTTAGCAATATCACCTTCATTTAAAATAATCAACACTCCAAACATTACAGAGCCAGCTAAAACAACTCCGATGATATCACCAATTTGCATTTTCCAAGGTGTTCCTCCAAGTATATGACCTGCCTTTAAATCTTGTAACATTTCACCTGCAACCGCAGCCGATACACAAACAATAGCAGCAACGCCTAAAACGGATGCAACGCCCTCCTGTCCTGTAACTCCAAGAGCAACTAAAAGTAAAGCTGTTATAACTAAAGTAGTTAATGTTAATCCTGAAATTGGATTATTACTCGAACCCATAATTCCAACTAAATATCCTGAAACTGCTCCAAAGAAAAATGCCAGAACAATTAAAATTGTTGATGCAGCTAATGCAACAACTAAAGAAGTATTGAAAATAAAAAACGTGATAAAAAAAGTTGAAATAGCTACACCTAAAATACCTAACATAATCCAAGTGAAGCTAATGTCTTTTTCGTTTCTTGGAATATTAACGGTTGTGCCAGCTGCAGCTTTTTTTACATCTCCAACCGAACGTGCAATACCTGCTGATAAACTTTTTCTCATTTTGAAAAGAGTAAAACCTGCACCCATTAACATTCCGCCAATTGCAATCGGACGAACAATGAATCTCCATACTTGTGTAATTTGAAAAATAGGATTACTCACTTTTGCCATTGCAACATCCATTGTGAGTGTAGTGTCTTTTGTCATGAGATACGAAGCCCATGCACCAAGATCTAAATTCGGTCCAATAAAATATAAAATGATTGGAGCCAATAAACCCCATGCTATTAAACCACCGCTAAAATTTAAAGCACCTAGTTTTGGTCCAATGATATAACCAACACCCATATATGCAGGGCTGATTCCAGGTGAGCTTAATAATAAACCACCTTGTCCTGTTATTGTTGTTCCTGTTATTGTTTGTTTGGTAAATGGAATAAATTTTTCCCATGATGCAGCAAAGAATTTAAAATCACCAAGAATTTTTATTAATGCTCCACCTGCCATTGCTCCGAAAAGAAATTTTGAACTGCCACCTGAAGTGCGACCAGCCTTATGAATTTCGGCAGCAGCAATTGATTCAGGAAAAGGAAGCTCAGCATCTTCAACCATTACTCTTCGTAATAAGGCAACGAACATGATTCCTAAAATTCCACCTGATACTAAAATCAACGTAGAAGTTAAATAATGACCTGGTGTGTAAAACTGTGGCCAAACTCCTGCAACAAAAAATGCAGGCAATGTAAAAATTGCACCGGCAGCAACTGATTCACCAATTGAACCAACTGTACGTGCAAAATTTTCTTCGAGAATACTTCCTTTCAATGCTTTTAATATAGCCATGCTAATTACAGCTGCAGGATATGTTGCGGCAATGGTCATACCGGCTTTTAAGCCAAGATATGCATTTGCAGCACCAAGTATCACAGCCATAAACAGACCGATAATTAATGCGCGAACGGTGAACTCTGCCATATTTGTTTCGGCCGAAACGAATGGAATGAATTTTTTCTGTTGCATAATTTTTTAGTTAGGTATATGCAAATTTATATTTATTGACTTACCAAGCAAGCCATCCAACTAATAGTACTTTAATTGTTAAATAAAGAAAAACTAATCACTACTTTTGCCTTCAGATGACTAACTCATTCAGACTTCAGTTAAATGCGCTTCGACTAGTAATTATTGTGGGTATAATCATTATGCTCGTAAAATTTTTGGCGTATTTTCTCACTCATTCAAATGCCATATTAACGGATGCCATCGAATCAATCATCAACATTGTAGCAGGTTGTTTTGCCTATTACAGTATATCATATGCATCTCGACCAAAAGATGTCAATCATCCATACGGTCATGGCAAAATAGAATTTATTTCGGCTGGATTTGAAGGAAGTTTGGTGTTAACCACCGGAATTTTTGTTGTTGCCAAATCAATCATGAATTTAATTCATACCAACGAAGTTCATGATTTGGACATAGGTGTGATGCTGGCGGCTTTTGCCGGAATGATTAATTATTTTTTAGGAAAATATCTTATCAAAATTGGTGAAAAAAATAATTCGATAACGCTTATTGCTGATGGTAAACATTTGCTAACCGATATGTATATGAGCATCGGTTTAATTGTTGGTTTGGTTGTTATATATTTCACAAAATTACTTTGGCTTGATAATGTTCTTGCTATTGTTTTTGGTTTGTTGATTATGGTTACCGGATATAAATTAGTGAGAAAATCATTAGCCGGTTTAATGGATGAAGCAGATGAAACTACATTAACAGATGTTTTAAAAATTTTGAATGAACACAGAAATAGTAATTGGATTGATATTCATAATTTAAGAGTACAACAATATGGTTCGAGTTTTCATATCGATTGCCATGTTACACTTCCGTGGTTTAATGATTTACAATCATCGCACGATGAATTGAAAAATATGGAAGCCATTATTTATAAAAAATTTGACGATAAGGTCGAACTATTTATTCATCCAGATCCATGTATTCCTATATCATGTGGTATATGCCAACTCACTGATTGTGCTGTACGAAAATTTCCGTTTGAAAAGAAAATGGAATGGACATTGGAAAATGTGTTGAAAAATGAAAGACATCAAGTGTAATTTAGAATGTAGAATTAAGGCTTCACAATTCGTTTCGCATCGTAAATTGTTACATTCTCTTTTCAATTCTTATTCTTAATTGTGATTCTGAATTAAAAAATCTTTCCAGGATTTAAAATATTATTTGGGTCGAATGCTGATTTTATTTTTCTCATCAACTCCAAATGAAATTCGGTGAACATAATTGGCATAAATTGTTTCTGAACAAATCCAATTCCATGTTCGCCCGAAATGGTACCTTTTAATTGTTTGCACAACTCAAAAATTTCTTTTATTCCTTCATTTATAGTCGAGTTCCAAACTTCATCACTCAAGTTTTCTTTCAAAATATTTACATGCAAATTACCATCTCCTGCATGTCCGAAACAAACTGTTTTAAATCCGTAATTATTAGCAATCTCTTTCACTCCCGAAAATAATTGTGGCAGTTCGGCACGAGGTACAACGGTGTCTTCCTCTTTATAAATAGAACGCGTTTTTACAGCTTCACCAATGGCTCTGCGCAGTTTCCAGAAATGTTCTTTTTGTTCGCTCGAATCGGCAAACAATACATCCACACAATTAAATTTTTCCAAAACATCACCAATTTGTTCGCATTCTTTCATTAAATAATCGATGTCATTTCCATCCACTTCAATTAATAAATAGGCATGTACATTTTCTTTTATTTCGAAATGGATGTTCAGCATTTCTGATGAAAGTTTGAAACCTTCGGGTTCAATAAATTCGCAAACAGAAGGTGTGAAACCAGCTTTAAATATGCCATTCACAGCTTCGCATGCTTTTTCAGCAGAAGCGAAAGATGCCAACATTAATAAATTATGTTGAGGGTATGGAATTAATTTAAAAACGATTTTCGTAATAATTCCTAATGTTCCTTCGCTGCCAATTAGTAGTTGTGTAAGGTTATATCCTGTTGAATATTTTAACGTGTTAGCTCCGGTCCAAATAATTTCTCCTGTTGGCAATACAACTTCCATGTTCAATACATAATCTCTGGTTGTTCCATATTTCAATGCACGAGGACCACCGCTTGAGTGTGCAAGATTTCCTCCCAAAAAGCAACTTCCTTTACTAGCAGGATCGGGTGGATAAAACAATCCTTTTGATATCACTGCATTTTGGAAATTTTCATTAATTACTCCGGGTTCAACTGTTGCCTGAAAATTCCGTTCGTCAATTTCTAGAATTTTATTGAAACGTTCCATCGATATAATAACACCACCATAAATAGGTAATGCACCACCACTCAGTCCAGTTCCAGCCCCACGAGGTGTTGCGGGAATTTTATCTTCATTACATATTTTTAAAATTGATGAAATTTCTTCCGGTGTTCTTGGTTTCAAAACCACTTCAGGTAAGTATGATAAATCTTCGGTATGATCATGTGAATAGTTTTCTGTTTGCTCAATTTGAGTCAATACATTTTCATTGCCGATAATCGCACCGAATTTTATTATATGTTCCTCGTTTACTTTTTTATATTGCACGCTCAAATGTAACCACAGAGAAACAGAGTCACAAAGAATTGGAAGAAAAAGATAGGAACATATTAAGTGGAAAAATTCTTGATGCTTCTATTGAAGTACATCGAAACCTCCGACCTGGGCTCCTTGAGAGTGTTTATGAAATTTGCTTATTCAAGGAACTAAAAAATAGGAATGTGAATTTTCAAAGACAGGTTACAATTCCGATTGTATATAAAGAAGAAAAATTAGATGCTGGTTTTAAAATAGATATTCTTGTAGACAATGAAATTATTGTCGAATTGAAATCAGTTGAAGTATTATTACCTGTCCATGAAGCTCAAATATTAACTTACTTAAAATTATATGATAAAAGACTCGGACTTTTAATTAATTTCAATACACCTAAATTAATAAACGGTTTTAAAAGATTTTTAAATGGATATGAAAAATAAACTAATAATAATTTCGCTGTTTCTCTGCTTCTCTGTGGTAAAACTTAAAGCACAAAAACAAGAAATAACACTTGAAGATATTTTCTCTAAAGGAACATTTTCGGCCAAAGGTGTTGCAGGTTTTAACTCGATGAAAGAAGGAAAATATTATTGTACTCAGGATGATAATGAGAACATCATCAAGTATAGTTTTGAAACCGGAAAAGAAGTTGAAACACTTGTTAAAAAATCAGATTTGATTTTAGCAGGAGCAGAAAAACCGATAACAGGATTCAGTTTTAAATGGAGCAATGATGAAAGTAAGTTGTTGCTTGAAACGGATTTTAAACATGGTTACCGTCATTCTTACAAATCCATTATTTACATTTATGATTTAAAAACCAAGAAACTGATTAAACCTCTAAACGACTTGGTTTCATTAGCAGAATTTTCAGATGATGCTACTAAAATTGCTTATACCAAAGACAATAATCTTTATTATTATGATTTGGTTTCGAACAAAGAAATACAGATTACTAACGATGGTAAAACGAACAACATCATAAATGGTTCAACCGATTGGGTGTACGAAGAAGAATTTGCATTGACAAAAGGTTTTTATTGGAGTCCGAATGGTGATAAAATTGCTTATTACCGATTTAACGAAAGCAATGTAAAAGAATATTCGATGCCGATCTACGGAGCACTTTATCCCGAAATAAGCAAATTTAAATATCCAAAAGCCGGAGAAGGAAACTCTACCATTTCAATCTATACATTTGATTTAGCAGCGTCAAAAAAACAATTGATAGATATAGGAAAAGATACCGACATTTATATTCCTCGGATTCAATTTACAAAAGACAATAACACCATAAGTATTCAACGTCTTAATCGTTTACAAAATAAACTCGAAATTCTAACTTCAAATGCAACAACAGGAGAGAGTAAAGTAATCATGATTGAAGAAAACAAAGCGTACATCGAAGTACCCGAGATTTCATTTTTGAAGGATGGAAAATCTTTTATCATGAACAGTGAACGTGACGGCTGGAATCATTTATATCAGTTTGGAATTGATGGAAAATTGAAAAAACAGATTACAAGTGGAAATTGGGAAGTAGATGAATTTTATGGAATAGATGAGAAAAATAAATTAATATATTATAGTTCTTCAGATGGAAAAGGAAGAGAGAACAGATATGTGTTTTCTGTTGAAATATCAGGCTCTGGAAAGAAAAACATCACACCAAAAGAAGGGTGGAACACAGCGCAGTTTAACAGTGATTTTACTTTCTTTTTATCTACCTATTCAAATGTAAATACTCCTCCTTATTATTCTTTGTGTA
>CANKGI010000129.1 GCA_947481365.1 Bacteroidota bacterium
GAAATAGCCCATAAGGTTATTGATAAAAACCCCGAACTAAAAAAATACGAATATTTATTAGCATTTATCGAATCGGTTAGAGAAAATGACATAGGTAATTCTACTGATTTTATACAAGTGCATACAAAAATCGGCAATAAATTATTGTCAGAAAATCGCATAAAAGACTATGTGCGACTCAACAAAGAATATATCAATTTGGTGATGCGCTTAGGTTTAAAAAAGGAGGGAATGATACACCTTTTAGAAAACGAAATGTACGTTAATCGATTAGTTGAAAAAGATGGAATTGTTTTAACAATTGAAAACGCTAATTCGTTAGGATTTAATTATTCAAAATTGAACCTCCCCGACTCGGCCGAAAAATATTATTTACTTGCGCTCGAAAGGGCTAATAAAATAAACGACAGTATTTGGATTGGTTTGGTTTCGGGAAATTTAGGCAGCATTTACAAACAAAGAAAAGAATGGGAAAAAGCAAAAATTCTACTTAAAACCGATTGGATTATTTCTCTAAAATACGGCAACAATGAGAGCGCAATTAATGCATTGTTATCGTTTGCAGATATTGAAATTGAAGGCAAAAATATTAAATCGGCAAAGCAATTGTTATCTATATCTGACTCGCTAATTAATACACTAAACTCTACCGATTTAATCACAATAAAACATTACCAAACTGAATATTTATTTCGTAAAGCAAAAATTGCCCAAAGTGAAGGTGTAAATATACTAGCTGATGAAAATTACAAAACAGCAATTCAATTGGAGAAAGATGTTATAGAAAATATTGAACTAAACAATACTATCAAATTAAGCAATCGCTATTTAAACGAGTCGAAAATTATTGAATTGCAAACCTATAAAACACGCAGAAATATCTTTTTAATATTTTTCGTAATATCATCTGTTTTAGTTGCTTTAATAATTATTCAACTAAACAGAAATATTAAACTGCTCAAACAAAAAACTGAGGAGATAAATAGTCAAGCACAAGAACTGACTAAATTAAATTCAGAGAAAAATAAATTCTTTTCAATTATTGCTCACGATTTAAGAAGTCCGCTTAACAATTTATATGCAGTGCTCGAATTGCAAAAAAAAGGGCTGATTGACGAGCATAATTTTTCGAAGTTTATTGAAAACATCCAAGAATCATTAACGGGATGCTTAACTTTATTCGATAATTTGATTAATTGGGCAAAACTGGGTATTGAGAAGGGTGCTATTTTAAACGTTTCTACATTTAATGCCGATGAAGTTATACAAGAAATATTTACCCTAAAAAAAACGGTATGCGCTGCAAAGAATATCATTTTGCAACACGAAATTACCGACCATAGATTAATACATACAGATATTGATTTTGTAAAATTGGTTCTTCGAAATTTTTTACAAAATGCCATTAAATTTTCGCCTGTGGGTAGCATCATTCATGTAAAAGTGAGTCCTCATGCCGAGCATAAAAATAATATTGTTATTTCGGTTCAAGACCAAGGAATGGGTATGCCGGAGGAAAAAGCAAATCGACTTTTTACAAATATGGCAACTGATAATATTTCTATTGGCACAGCAGGCGAGAAAGGCAGTGGTGTGGGACTATTTATTTGCAAAGAATTTGCCGATAAAATTGGAGCCACTTTAATGGTTAAAAGTTCGTTAGGTATGGGCAGCACATTTTCAATTGAAATACCTGCAGCCTAATTGTATTTTAGATAGAATAATATTGACGTTGTTGTGAATATTCATCAACATCTACTATTATTTGCACATAATTGCCTGTTATTTAAACAAAATAAATTACTTACAACATTATGTTTGCTTTACCCATCATTATAAAGCCTGCCATTTTTAATATCTTATTTTATTACAATGAAGGTACGTAATTTCATTTTATTGGATGATGTAGCAATCAATAATATGCTCACCCGCATTGTTATTAAAGATGCGTATCCCGGTGCTTCATTTGAAATTTTTACTGAAGCCGATGAATGTTTAAAGTATCTTAAAAAACAAACACTTCCTTATCCCGAAACTATTTTATTATTGGATATTTTTATGCCCGACACAGATGGTTGGCAATTTTTAGAAGAATATGATAAATTAAATGAAGCCCTCAAACAACAAATAAAAATATTTGCACTCACTTCATCTATCCTTAAAAATGACAGACTGAACAGCAACCAAAATAAATTATTAAGCGGCTACCTAATTAAACCATTAATAGATAAAATAATTATCAAACAAACATTCGATAATTTAACTTATTAATTGAAGTCAAGGCTAAAATTAATTATTGTTTTGGATGAATGTTTAACTAAAGTTAAACATTGACTGATATTCATAAATAATTGACTGATTATTGAAAAAAGCCTAACCGAGCATTGTCTTACTTTGTAGAAACCACAAACCGAATAACATGAACGTTAAATATAGTTTTCTGCTCATTGATGATATTGCTATGAATAATATGCTTACTCATTTAACTATTAAAAGAATTTACCCTAACTCTAAAGTTGTTGAATTTACTGATGCACAAAATGCGCTTACCTATTTAAAAGAACAATACTCGAAAATGGAAGATGGTGAAAACGCCATTTTGTTTTTGGATATTTATATGCCTCAAATGGATGGTTGGGGATTTTTAAAAGAATTTGAACAACTAAACGAAAAAATTAAAAACGGCATCAAAGTTTATATCCTGTCATCTTCTAATAGCCATCAAGACTTAGATAAAGCCGACAGCAACAAACATGTTGCGGGTTATATCGTAAAACCATTTAGCGAAAATTATTTAAAAGATGTGTTAAATAATATTCAGCCAAGTGCTTAAGTCCACTTGCTAATCGCTCAATTTAAAAATTTTATGAATAACACTATTCAAAAAAAACTTACTCCAATTTTTGTTGCCATTACTTTAACATTTATTCTCCTTTTCTATTCTTGTAACAATACCGAAAAACCATTTCAATATTCGCAAGAAATATTAAATTTGGTTACTGCGTTTGAAAATATTGGTTTGGATTCAAACCAGTTTTTTTTAAATAATTTTATCGACAACAAAATCCGAAACATAAAGCTTAACCCGCTTGAACAATGGAAAATATACCAATTAAAAATTCGAATTTATACTTTTAATCTTTGCGACTTAAAAAAATCAAAATCATATTCAGACAGTATGCTGTTTTTGGTTGATGCCTTTCAAACACTAAAAAATAATAATGAAATTTTAATCGAAACATACGTTTCAAGGGCTGATATTTTTTATCAACTGCATCATTATGAAGAATCGTTTAAATATTATCACTTAACTTCAGAAACGATAAATGAGTCAAAAGATAATTGCTCATATGTTCAGTACTTGTATCGAATTGCAATGGCTTATTACGACCAAGGAAAGTACTTAGAATCGGCACGTATATTTCATAAATGTTCAGAATACCAATCACTATGTTACCGATTTGATTTTCCCAATTTTTTTAAACGTCAGGAAGTTTTTGCAAATACGGCACTGGCATATTTAAAATGTGGCAGACCCGATAGCAGCATTTATTTCTGTCATTTAGCCACCAATTTTATTCTTGCTAACAGAAACTTTTACATAAATCAAAATCGGCCTTGGGATGATGCAATTGCAGTAATATACGGTACCCTAGCCACATGCTATTCCGAAAAACAGATGCTCGATTCGGCAATCTATTATTATGAGAAAAGTATATCCCTCAATAAAACTACAGGATATAATTTTACTAATCGTTCATTAAACTTAATGCGACTGGCTCTAATTCATTTATCAAAAAATAATTACACTAAAGTTCTTCCGCTTATTGAAGAAGACGATTTGTTAAATCCTAAAATAATTTCAAGTCGAATTTCGAAAAGCGATATGCTCGAGTTAGAATTGGTAAAATCAGATGTAAGATGGCAGTATTACAATAAAACAGGTGATTATAAAAAGTCCATCTATTTTCTTGAGAAACATCATACTGATAATACTAATCAAGATAATTACAAAAAAACTTTACTGTCGAACAACCTGATTTCTGGTATAGAAAGAGAAAAAGAAAAAATATCCATTACATCTCTTGAAAACAAAATTGCTTACGAAAAAATCAAGAACATCCTGTTTATTTTGATTTTACTTTTATTGGCAACCATATCAGGTATCATCATTAGAAACTACAACATCAAATCAAAAAACAAAGAAAGAGAAATTAACAAAGTGCTTTTTGACAGTGCCGCAACAGAAAATGAATTATTAACTAAGATTGATGAAAATCAGCACGATTTTATTACGATGATTAGAAATACCGATGACTACTTTTGGGCACTCGACCTTAACCTAAAGTTTTTATCGTTTAACAAAGCATATTACGACCATTTTATCGAGCTATATGGGGTAAAAATTGAACTTGGAAAAGAAGAGCCCTTTAAAACTCGAAATCCTAAAGTTTGGGAAATGGTTTCAGCAGTATACAATGATGTTTTAACAACGGGCAAAGAGGTAAAATTATTTGCCAAAGGCATACCTATTAATGGTGTTATTCCCGATATAGAGTTTCGCGCTCGTCCACTTTATAATCAAAATAAAAGCATTAAGGGTATTACTTGCACTAGTCGCGACATCAGTGAGTATATTGCTTTATCGAACAAAATAAACGAAAACAAAACAACACTATCAGATATAGCATGGACCCATTCGCATAAACTAAGGGGGCCTATTTCAACAATTAAAGGATTACTTCATGCCATACAAAAAGAAAGTTTATCCGAAAAAGAAATGGAAAACATGCTCGGTTTTTTAGCTGAAAAAATTGAAGAGATGGATAAAGTTACCATCGAAATTGTTGAATCGAGTGAGAAAAATATTTAACACCAAAAACTGTTTATATGGTAAATTACTTACCTATAAACATCATTTACTCCTACATAAATAACCGCTATACAATTTGTTTATAAAGTGTTGAGTTTAATTTTAAATTTTTGAAATAGGTTTTTCTATCTTTCGCCATTCAAATTTATTATTAGCAACCAAACATACTAAATAAACAATGTCGACATTACGATTTAAAGCACTCGAAACCGTTCAACATCGAACCACCATTAATGTAATTTCACCCTCTACAAAAGTTTCCGATTATTTTAACAGCAATGTTTTTAACGATGCTGCGATGAAAGTTTACTTATCAAAAGAGGCTTATCAAGCTGTAAATAATGCCATAAAAAATGGCCATAAAATAGATCGAGGTGTTGCTGAGCAGGTAGCTTCGGGAATGAAAAATTGGGCAATGAGCAAAGGCGCTTCGCACTACACTCATTGGTTTCAACCGCTTACGGGAGCAACAGCTGAAAAGCACGATGCGTTTTTTGAGCCAACAGAAGACGGAAAATCTGCCGAAAAATTTAGCGGTAACGCATTGGTGCAACAAGAACCCGATGCATCTAGTTTTCCGAGTGGTGGACTGAGAAACACTTTTGAAGCCAGAGGTTATACAGCTTGGGATCCTTCATCACCGGCTTTTATCATGGAAGGTTCGAATGGAAAAACACTTTGTATTCCAACTATTTTTGTGTCGTACACAGGCGAAGCTCTCGACTTTAAAGCTCCATTAATTAAAGCGCTACATGCAGTTGAAAGTGCGGTTGTAAATGTTAGCTCATCGTATTTCGATAAAAATGTAAAAAAAGCATTTGCCTCATTGGGCATCGAACAGGAATATTTTTTAGTTGACGAAGCATTATTTAATGCTCGCCCCGATTTAACTTTAACAGGAAGAACACTTTTAGGCCAATCGCCCGAAAAAGGACAACAACTCGAAGATCATTATTTTGGTTCTATTCCACCACGTGTTTACGACTTTATGGTTGAAATGGAAATTGAATCGTACAAATTGGGTATTCCATTAAAAACACGTCACAATGAAGTTGCACCTTCGCAATTTGAGTGTGCTCCTATGTTTGAAGAAGTAAATTTGGCCATCGACCACAATCAACTCCTCATGGATTTGATGGAAAAAGTTGCACAACGTCATGGTTTTAAAGTGCTTTTACACGAAAAACCTTTTGCTGGTGTAAATGGTTCGGGTAAACACAACAACTGGTCGCTAATAACAAATACAGGCGTTAATTTACTTTCACCCGGAAAAACGCCTGAAACCAATCTTCAGTTTTTAACATTTTTTATCAATGTAATAAAAGCTGTTCACGATAATGCCGATTTGCTCAGAGCAAGTATTGCATCAGCAGGAAACGACCACCGTTTGGGAGCCAACGAAGCACCTCCGGCTATTATGTCGATTTTTATCGGAACACAATTAACAAAAGTGTTGAACGAGTTTTCGAGCAACAAACCTACTACATCATCTAAAACAAAATCCTCCATCGATATCAATAAAATTCCAGAGATTTTACTAGATAATACCGATCGTAATAGAACTTCACCATTTGCATTTACAGGTAACAAATTTGAATTTAGAGCAGTAGGCTCATCAGCCAACTCGGCCAGTGCTATGATTGTACTAAACTCCATTATGGCCGATCAGTTAAATAAATTTAAAGACGAAACCGATGCACTGATAAAAAAAGGTAGCAAAAAAGAAGAAGCTATTATCACTGTATTAAAATCGTATGTGAAATCTTCGAAGAATATCTTATTTGAAGGAAATGGCTATAGCAACGAGTGGGTAAAGGAAGCCGCTAAACGTGGTTTATCAAATACCAAAACAACTCCAGAAGCATTGAACGCTTACATTTCAAAAAAATCGAAAGAAGTATTTTCGAAGAACAATATTTTTAGCGAACGCGAGCTTGATGCCCGATATGAAATTATGCAGGAGAATTATGTAAAGAAAATTGATATTGAAGCTAAAGTGCTTGCCCAGCTTGCTATTTCGCATGTTATCCCATCAGCAATAAACTATCAGCAAAAATTAAGCGAAAATGTGGCTTCATTAAAATCTATCGGAATTAATAAAAAACATTACGAAGCCCAATTAAAGTTCATCGAAGAGATATCAAACTACATTAATCACATACGTGTTTGTGTAGATAAAATGATCATTGAAACTGAAAAGTCGCATCATATTGGGAAAACACATCAAACGGCACTTGCACTGTGCCATAAAGTTAAACCCTTATTTGACGAGATTAGAAACAGCAGCGATGCCCTTGAATTTATAGTTGAAGACGACCTTTGGAAACTACCAAAATACAGAGAACTTTTATTCGTAAAATAATTTTAGTATTGTTGAGTTAATTTTGGTAACGTATCATTTATAATAAAATGAAGAAAATTTACTCTTTTAGCATACTTTTAATTACCGTTTGTTCGGTTGCATTGTGGACTTCATGCAAACCAGGTAAGGGAACAATGACAGCCGCAAGAG
This sequence comes from Bacteroidota bacterium, assembly GCA_947481365.1. Taxonomy (GTDB): domain Bacteria; phylum Bacteroidota; class Bacteroidia; order UKL13-3; family UKL13-3; genus CAIUEQ01. Next base: position 7,386 of record CANKGI010000129.1, read on the forward strand.
AAGCTTTTAACAAAAAAGAATTCTTTATTGCTGGAGATAATTACAAAGCGGTTTACAGCAAAACCAAAAATAAAGACGAGAAAAATGAGGCTTGTTATAAAACAGCCGAATGCTATCGCCTTTCAAATGATATGAAGAATGCTGAGAACTGGTATCGTAAAACAGTTAAGAGTGATCCAAAAAACACCGATGCGCAGCTTAGATTAGCTCAGTCGCTAAAATCAAATCAAAAATTTACTGAAGCCATTATTGAATTTAACGCCTACAAAAAACAAAATCCGACAGATGAAATTGAAGTTGAAAAACAAATAAAAGGATGTGAGCAAGCGCTTAAATGGAAGAACGAAAAAACGCGTTACATCATCGAAAACCTAAAAGGAATTAATAGCAAGTGGAGTGATTGGGCACCGATGTTTTACAAAAAAGACCAATTGTATTTTACATCCGATAGAGATAAAGGCGCAAGCACAAAAATGTACGGATGGACAGGAAACCAATTCTGCGATTTATACACTGTTCCATTTAAAACCGAGAAAAAAAATCCAAATCAGATTAAATGGGGATTACCGTATTTGATTGACAAAGATGTTATCAATACACCTTTTAATGACGGTAACTGTGCTTTCGATAGTAAGTTTGGAATTATTTACTACACACAATGCAGTGGTAAAGATGGTAAAGGAAAATTTTGCAGAATATATCAAGCAACAGCATCGGGAACAGTTTGGACCGACCCTCAACCATTGGCATTTAGTACCGACTCGTTTACATGCGGACATCCGACATTGACAAAAGACGGACAAATTATGTATTTCACTTCGGATATGCCTGGTGGATACGGAGGAAAAGATCTTTGGTTTGTTACCTATTCGAAAAGAAGTAAATCGTGGGGCGATCCTGTAAATCTTGGTCCCGAAATTAATACTGCCGGAGATGAAATGTTTCCATTCATACACGAAGATGGAACACTTTATTTCTCTTCGAACGGACACATGGGTTTGGGAGGATTTGATATTTTTTATACGAAGGGCTCGGGCACAAGCTGGGGCGACCCTATCAACATGAAATCTCCTATTAATTCGGGTGCTGATGATTTTAGTTTGATACTTGGAAAAGATAAAGAAAGTGGATATTTCGCATCTAATCGTGAAGGAGGAAAAGGACAAGATGACATTTACCGTTTTTATATGACTCCACTATTTTTTACACTTAGTGGTGTGGCTAGAGACAGTAAGACCAAAGAAATAATGCCAAACACTGTTTTAACAATTACAAACAGCTCCGACTCGGTTAAACTAATTATCAAAACTGATAAAGCCGGTTCATACAAAATCAATATTAAATCGAAAACCGATTACGAATTATTTGGAGCACACGAAGATTTTTATGATAGTAAACTCGAATTCCAAACCACTAAAGGTTTAGAAGTTTCGACAGATTTGGTTCAGGATTTTTTACTCGAGCCGTTTGATTTCGAAAGGGTATTTACACTCGAAGGAATTTACTACGATTTGGATAAAGCCAATCTTCGTACACGTTCAAAAGAAATTCTCGACACCATTGTTCAGTTGATGGAAAAATATCCAAAAATCAGACTTGAGTTAGGTTCACATACCGATTGTCGTGC
>CANKGI010000130.1 GCA_947481365.1 Bacteroidota bacterium
GGAATAATTAATAGCATGTAAAATAATATTGAGTCGTAATAGGCAGTTTGATATAATGTAAAAACTGGAATGGTTGTTTTAATAAACCGGATGTCTTTACCGATGAATTGCACATCACTTTTTGAAACACCGCTTACTGTTGTTGTTACTGTTTCATCACCTTTGGTAACTTTCAATACAAATTCATTTCCAGGTTGTGTTGCATATTTATTATTATCTAAATCGAAATATGTAAATCCATTTACTGTAATTTTATATTCGCCAGCATTACGAGGAATTATAAGGTATTCGAAAGTTTTTGTTCCATTTACACCTGTTTCCGAAACGATAGCATTAGCATTTACTTTTGGGTCGTAGGTTTCAAAATCGGGAGGAAATTCAATTTTAGGCGGATCAATTAATTTGATATTTCCTTTTCCGGTAACTTTAATTTTTAAATTAATTGCATCATGTGCTTTTACTTCTTTTTTATCTACCGAAGCTGTCATGGTAAATTTTCCAACAGCACCATTAAAAGTAGCAGGAGCAGATGAAGGCAATTCTTTAACATTTATTTTTAATGTTTCACTACTGAGATTTACTTTTATATCCTGAACATTGTTCCCAAAAAATGGGTCGTTAAAAAAATCTTCAAATGGATTTCTACCTTGTGATTTTCTCTTCATTTGCACTCTGGCAATCACTTCACCTTTCATCGGATCAACCGAAAGTGAACCTGAACGCTGCGGAAACAAAACAACTTTCTTTATCCAGGCAACATTATATTTTATACCGCTCAATATTTCTTGTTGAGCTTGAGTTTGTTGAGTTGTTGGAATTTCCTGACTAAAAAATCCTTCAATTGCAGGCAATTTACTTAACTGATAATTTACCAGTTGCACTCTTGTATAAAGTTTATACGTAACAACAATTCCTTGCCCGCGATACACATTCGATTTATCAATGCTTGCTTTCAGGAAAACATTTTTCTCCATAGCAGCATCTGTTTCATTGCCTCCGCTTTTTTGTTGTCCGTTTTGTGCTTGAGGTTTATTGTTTCCTTTTACTACATTAATCGTTAAAACATTCGATTGTACTTTTTTACCGTTTGCCTCAATAAATGCAGGACCAATTTTAAATACACCTTCTTTTGTTGATTGAATAATATAGGTAAATGAAAGCGATTGCGAAACACTTCCATTATAAACTTGCATACTAGATGACTGGCTTGGACCGCTTAAAACTGAGAAGTTCGCAAAATTTGGAGCTTGAAAATTTCTTCCGTCACCGCTTAGTTCAAATGTGATTTGAATTTGCTCGCCAATTGTAACAGTAGTTGATGAAGCTGAGGCAACAAATGGTGTATCGGCTTTTACAACTTGGGAATAAATTCCCAGAAGTGAGATAAGCACACAGGATAAAAAATATTTTAATTTATAAAAACTCATTCTTCTTTTTAACTCATTTTGGCTAAAGCCATAATTTTTTTCATTCTTTATTCCCCGACCTGAAGGTCGGGGCAATTGATGGGGCTAAAGCCCCTTCTATCTTAAATTAACTTTTACCCCCCGACTTAAAAGTCGGGGCTATTTATTTACCAATTTTTTTCAATGACAACTTTTTTAGCATCTATTTTTTGAGCTTTCTTCTGAATATTTTTTTCATCATTATTCAATGCTTGCAAAATTTTCTCTGCGTCTTCTTTTGAAATTTTCTGAGGTTGTTTTTGTGCTTGCTTTTGCTCGTCTTTTTTCTGTTGATCGTTTTTATCTTTCTCGTTTTGCTGATCTTTTTTGTCGTCTTTCTTATCGTCTTTTTTCTGATCTTTATTATCTTTCTTTTGCTGTTGTTGCTGCTTTTGCAACATGGCTTGTGCGTAAGCTAAGTTGTAACGCGTATCACTATCGTGCGGATTTAGTTTCAACGAATTCTTAAACGCTGCAATACTCTCCTCATATTTCTTCGTTTGCAAATACGAATTTCCTAAATTGTGATATGCATTCGACTGTTCAACTTTATCGAATTTTTTATCAGTACCAAGTGGCGTAAATTGTTTGATGGCATCATCAAATTTTCCCTGTTTGTAATAAGCGTTGCCTAAATTAAATTGTCCATATCGCGATTCTTTGTTTACGTTCAACGATTTTTTATAACTCACTTCCGCATCACTGAATTTTTTCTCTTTGTATAATTTATTTCCTTCACGCACCAGGGGTCTTTCATTTTGCGCATTGCTTACAAAACAAAAAATAAACAGAATTAAGAAACAAATTATTTCTTTCCAAAAACTGTAATCTGTGAACCGTGAACTGTGAACTGTCGTTTTCATTTTCCAGTTATAACTTTATTCAACCTTCCAACCCAAATACTTTTTCTGTTGCTTATAATAAACTCAAGTAACAATATTAATAATCCCGCACCTAAAAAATACTGAAACCTGTCTTCGTAATCGGCAAATTGTTTTGAGCCTAATGTTTTCTTATTCATCTTACCAATCTCTTTTATTACACTTTCTAATCCATCATCAGAGTTTGATGCACGAACAAAAATTCCTTTTCCTTCGGCTGCAATTTTTTCAAGCGAAGCCTGATCCAATTTAGTAATTACCGTATGCCCTTCGTTATCTTTTAAATAATCTGTTTTTACACCATTTTGAAAAACCGGAATTGGTGCGCCATCTGGAGAACCCATTCCTACAGTATGAATAATGACACCTTCGGCATTTGCTTTTTTTGCCGACTCGAGCGCATCGTCTTCATGGTTTTCACCATCGGTAATAATCACTAATGTTTTATGCTTGTTATCCTGCCCTACAAAAGATTCCATCGAAAGATCAATAGCAGCTCCAATTGCAGTTCCCTGTGTGGGAACTAAATCGGTTGTAATGGTTGACAGAAATAATTTTGCCGCACTAAAATCAGTAGTGATTGGAAGTTGAACATAAGCATGTCCAGCAAAAACGATAATGCCAATTCGGTCATTTTCCAATTTATCAATAAAACGTGAGATAGCTTGCTTAGAACGTTCAAGTCGGCTCGGACGAATATCTTCAGCTCTCATTGAATTGGAAACATCCAAACAAATAATGACATCCACCCCTTCGCGTTTTACTTCTTCGAGTTTCGTTCCAATCTGTGGATTGGCAAGTCCTACAACGATTAACGCAAATGCAAAACAATAAAGCAACATTTTTAAAATGGGTTTACTTTTTGAAACAGTTGGCGCTAATTGATTCAATAAATTCTCCTCCCCTAGTTTCTTCCATGCTTTTTTCTTGCGATACCTCATCACAAAAAACAGCATCATGATAACCGGGATAAAAAACCCTGCATACAAATATTCCGGATGTGCAAATCGAAACACGCTCATGGTAATTTTTTCAATATGGTGTATTGTATCAATCTTTCAGATGCTAATAAAATCAATGCTAACAGAACAAAAGGATAAAATTCTTCCGACTTGTGATGAAACTCGGTTACTTCAATTTTTGTTTTTTCCAGCTTATCTATTTCTGCATAAATATTTTTCAATTCGGATGTTCGTGTAGCACGAAAATATTTTCCACCTGTTTCAGCTGATATCGCTTTCAATGTTGGTTCATCAATATCAACAGGCATATTTTGATACTGAATTCCAAATGGTGTTTTGAACGGATATGGCGCCATTCCTTGCGTTCCGGCTCCAACAGTATATACACGAATATTAAATGCCTTAGCTATATCACCTGCAGTTTGCGGAGAAATTTCACCAACATTATTCATTCCATCGGTTAGTAAAATAATTACCTTGCTTTTAGCTTTACTTGCTTTGATTCTATTTACGGCTGTTGCCAAACCTTCGCCAATGGCAGTACCATCACTAAGCATTCCGCTTTGTACACTTTGCAATAAATTTTTCAAAACGGTATGATCGGAAGTGATTGGACATTGCGTAAAACTTTCACCCGAAAAAACCACCAAACCAATTCTGTCGTTTGGTCGACCTTCGATAAATTCAATGGCAACTTTTTTGGCTGCATCAATTCTGTTTGGTTTTAAATCTTCGGCAAGCATCGAAGGAGAAATGTCGAGCGCAAGTACAATATCAATCCCTTCGCTTGTAATATTTTGTCCGCCTGAACTTGATTGCGGCCTTGCCAATGCTACAATTATTGCAGCAACAGTAAAAGTTAACAATACAAAAGGAAGATGTTTTAATTGCTGACGTACAGTTTTTTTATATCCTAAAAAATTATCGAAAGAAGAAAATGTTAATTGTGTTTGCCGTTTGCGATTGAACAAAATATAAACAACAATCATCAACGGAATGATGAGAAACAACCAGAAGAATTCTTTTTGTGCAAAGGTGATATTATTGAACATTCACATCCTCCTTTCTTTCTTCTGAAGAATGATTCTCTATCGAATCGAAATCAGATTTTGATGCCTGTTTAGTCAATTGAACAAAATCAAAAGCATTTTGTAACGACTGTTCATTTTCTGTTCCAAGTGGAATTGCTTTTGCAAATTTTACGGTGTCGGCTAATTGCAAAATATATTTCAATTTTTCAAAAGCATCTTTCGAGATGTGCTTTTTATTTTTTCCTTTAAAATGCTGCAAGGTCTCGTCAGATGGCATTTCCATGGCTTGAATAGAAAACCGTTGCTCGATATATGAGCGAATAATATCAGAAACCGAACTTTGATATTGTTTATAAAACCCTTGCTGCCATAAATTTTCTAATTGAACCTTTTTTAATTCTTCCAAAGCAATTTCGTGAGCAGGACGAAGTGGAATATTGGGTTTGATAATTCCTTTTTTACGTTGCCATTTTCTAATCAACCAAATTGCCAAAATAATAATTGCTACGAGAATTATTCCACCAACAATATATGGTAAAGCTTCTTTCAAAGTGAAAGGAACATCCATCGGTGGTTTTACATCTTTAAATTCTTTTGTGGTATCAACCAAAATGGTTTCTACCTGAAATTGCAATGCCTCGGTAGCAATACTATCAATGGTTTTAGATGCATTCTGATAATAAAATTTAAAGGGCTCAAGAAAATATTGACCAGCATCAAAACTTGTGAGTGTAAGCGTTTGCTTGTATGTTGAATATTTTCCGTCTTCCGATTTTACAGTATCAATTTTTGTTCGTTCAACTACTTCAACATGATTTAATGAATCGGGTATTTGAGGAAAATAAATTTTGATATCACTCGAAACTTCTGCTGATAAAATCAAATGCAATTGCTCTCCAATTTTTATTTTGGTTGAATCGATTGTGGCGGAAGCATGGATTTTGGTTTGAGCAGAAGATTGAATTGAAAATTGAAAATAAAAAATTGAAAATAAAATAATTCCCAATACCGATTTCCCGACACATGATTTCATTTTCTTAAAAATATTTTCTATCAACTTTTTCATTATCACATTATCTCATCATCAAATTATCATCTCGACTTTTGTTTCAATTTTTTCTATTTAGATTAATCTCCTACGGAGATTTCCTTTGTCATCATTTTTGTTTTCAAATTCCAACTCCGTAGGAGTGAAATATTAATAACAAGCCATATCCACAAAACCTAAAGCTCCATGGGAGCGACACATCTTGCTTTTTTTATTATCAAATTATCTCATCATCAAATTATAAAATCTATTTTCTTCCTCTTTTCTTAAACAATCTCATCAATTGATGAACGTAATTTTCATCTGTACTTAGTTTAATCCAATCAACTCCACTCTTTGCAAATACTTCGTTCAAATATTTTTCCTTTTTTAAACTCAGTTCATTAAATTTTCTTCTCACAAAAGAATTGCTGCTATCTACTTCAATCAACTCATCTGTTTCAGCATTTTTTAATTGTATAATACCGGCATTAGGCAATTCATTTTCTAGCTGATCACAAATTTGTAGCGCAACTATATCATGCTTTCTGTTTGCAAGTTTTAATGCATCTTCAAAATCTTTCCCGATAAAATCAGATATCAAAAACACAATACTTTTTTTCTTAATGACATTAATTACATAACGTAACGCTTCGCTGATATTTGTCTTTTTATTCTCAGGTTTAAATTCAATCAACTCACGAATAATGCGGAGAATATGTGTCTTACCTTTTTTAGGAGGAATAAATTTTTCAATCTTATCGGAGAAAAATATCACCCCAATTTTATCATTATTCTGAATAGCCGAAAATGAAAGCACCGCACATAATTCGGTTATCAAATCTTTTTTAAATTGTTTTCGCGTTCCGAATTCTCCCGATGCACTAACATCAACCATAATGATTACAGTGAGTTCACGTTCTTCTTCATAAATTTTTACAAATGGATGATTGAAACGAGCAGTTACATTCCAATCGATTGCACGTATATCATCACCGGGCATGTATTCGCGAACCTCGCTAAATGTCATACCTCTACCCTTAAACGCTGAATGATATTCGCCAGAAAAAATATGGCTTGATAATCCCCGCGTTTTTATTTCAATCTTACGTACTTTCTTTATAATCTCTTGCGTTTCCATTTACTCATTTGATGATTCGTTGATTTGACAATTTGATGATGAAAATAAATTATCTCAATATCAAATTATCTCACTATCAAATTCTATGGTACTTCAACTGCATTTAAAATTTCATTGATGATATTTTCAACTGTTACATTTTCTGCTTCAGCTTCATACGTCAAACCAATACGGTGACGCAACACATCAGCACAAACAGCTCTTACATCTTCAGGTATCACATATCCTCTGCGTTTAATAAATGCGTATGCTTTTGAGGCAAGCGCTAAATTAATACTTGCACGAGGCGAGCCTCCGTAAGAAATTAATTGAGTGAGTTTATCGAGTTTGTATTCCTTAGGATTACGTGAAGCAAAAACAATATCGACAATATATTGCTCAATTTTTTCATCCATATAAACTTCTCTCACCACATTTCTTGCGTTGATTATTTGCTCAGGACTGATAACAGGATTTGTTTTAGGAAAAGTTCCTGAAATATTTTGACGGATAATTAATTTTTCTTCTTCCTTGCTCGGGTAACCAATTACAATTTTTAGCATGAAACGGTCAACTTGTGCTTCGGGTAGCGGATAAGTTCCTTCCTGCTCAATTGGATTTTGCGTTGCCAAAACAAGAAATGGCTCTTCAAGTGGAAATGTATTTTCGCCAATTGTAACTTGTCTTTCCTGCATTGCTTCAAGTAAAGCACTTTGCACTTTTGCAGGAGCACGATTGATTTCATCAGCTAAAATAAAGTTTGAAAAAATTGGCCCTTTACGAACAATAAATTCTTCTTTTTTCTGATTGTAAATCATCGTACCAATTAAATCGGCAGGAAGCAAATCGGGAGTAAATTGAATACGATTAAATTTAGCATGAACAGCTTGTGCAAGTGATTTAATAGCCAAGGTTTTTGCCAATCCTGGAACACCCTCCAGCAAAACATGTCCATTACTCAACATGCCAATTAGTAAACGCTCCACCATGTATTTTTGTCCAACAATAACTTTCCCCAATTCCATGTTGAGCAAATCGACAAAAGCACTCTCGTTTTGAATTTTTTCGTTAATTTCCTTTATATCCATACATTTTAAATTTATAATTTAAACATTTCTTTTTTTTAAACATATTTTCCGAAACGGTGTCATTTAACTTTTATTATCGGGAGATTTAAACAACACCAAAACTGCCAAAAGCAGCATGCAATTTTATGAAAAAATATTGAAATGCAAATGAAAGAATTTTAATTTTTTTTTATGCGATAAAGCCTTTGAATATTCAAAAGTTAGAGATCAACTTTTGTATTTTATAAAATTAAAGAATCACTATAATGTATTTACGATTCAACTTCAATATGTGAAGTAAATCGTTTGAATACTAAGGGTTTATAATTGTAAAATTTTGCCTGATAAATATACATTCTATTAACTTTTATATAATACTTAACCATTTAATTGCGAGCTGTAATTATTATTCTATAATGCGTGAGCTCTGTTCTAAAATTTTTTATATATTCATTACCCTATTATTTTCCGCTTTTACATCTCTTGCCCAACCTTGCTTAGGTTCAGGATCTGGTAGTACAACACCCACAAAGTGTTTTGAAATTGAAAGCATTTTGGTTGATGCTTGTGATACTTGCGGAAATACTTGTGAAGGTGTATTCGAAATGATCAGGTTACGAGTTGGAGGCAGTCCGCTTTCTGTTACCAATATCAATGTGGCACCTTATGTTACAGGAAATGTAGCTTGGGGAACTGGTTCAACAACACCTTTCAGAGGTTTTTGCGACATCACAAATGTGCCAGCAAATCAGTCAAAAATAAATACCATAAATGCCAGCATTATTGCTGCCGGAAAGTGTGGAAGACTCATACCCATAAATAGTACTGGTACTTTACCTGCTGGTGCCAATGTGTTAATTTTTATGAGTACACAGTTCAGCCCGCTTACACATAGTTTTGCCAATTTAACCGACACACTATATGTGTTGATGCAATGTTCAGGAAATGTTTCTGGACATTTTTCTAACTCTGCTGCTAGTACTAGAAGATTAATAATGACTTATGGCTCTTCTTGCAGTGATACCGCCATTTATTCACCTTCATCGCTTGTTGATCAAACCGGAAATACACCATCGGGTGATGGTGCTACCGTGAATTATACATGGAGCGGAACACCAACATATGTGAATTATGGTTGTGCAATTCCGGTAACACCAATTGTTGTTAATGCAGGAACAACTGCACCAAATTATTGCAGTGGAGGAAATGTAACATTATCAGGAACAGTAACAGGTTCGAGTTGTTACAATTGGTATCCTAAAAACAGAAATTCTGGAAGCTTTACTGATTCAACAAATTTGTTAACGACTTTTAAAATTAGCAGTAATTTTTCAGGTAGCTGCACATTATATCTCAAAGCTTTTATCAGTTGTGGAAACGCTATTGATTCTGTAATTTTTAATGTGAATCCTACAACAGACAGTGTTCGAATAACTGCATTTAC
>CANKGI010000131.1 GCA_947481365.1 Bacteroidota bacterium
AGGGTATTTACACTCGAAGGAATTTACTACGATTTGGATAAAGCCAATCTTCGTACACGTTCAAAAGAAATTCTCGACACCATTGTTCAGTTGATGGAAAAATATCCAAAAATCAGACTTGAGTTAGGTTCACATACCGATTGTCGTGCTGATTCAATTTACAACATTGATTTATCGCAAAGACGTGCCGACTCAGCTGTAAATTATATCGTTACTAGGGGTGTTGACCTTGAACGTTTGGTTTCTAAAGGATATGGCGAATCACAATTGGTTAACGATTGTCAGTGTGAAGGTAAATGGGTAAAACGTAATTGTTCGGAAGAAGAACATCAGATGAATCGTAGAACAACTTTCAAATTATTGGATAATAAATTTGTTCCGAAAAACAAACAGGAAATGAAAGGTGCGGGAGATAAATCGCAAACCAAAGAAGAAGGAAAACAAGCGGGAGATAAGGGAAGCAAGCCACAGGGAAAACCGGGGCAGCAACCACCAACTAATTTACCAAAGAAATAAATTGAAAAGCCTCTTAGCAATAAGGGGCTTTTTTTTGTGTGGTCAGGTTGTTTAAAAACCAATGCATTCGCTAGCATCTTTTAATAAGCTATTGCAAAAGTTAATGGTGCGCTTTTAAAATTTATGCAATATGTAAAGGTAACTCAAAAATAAATGAGCTTCCTTTTCCTTGAATGCTATCAACCCAAATTTTACCACTATTGCGTTCAATAAAATCTTTACATAATATCAATCCTAAACCTGTACCTTTTTCATTACCCGTTCCTTTAGTTGTTGGGTTTAAATGTTGGTTAAATAATCTATCGATTGATTGCTCGCTAATACCAACACCATTATCAATTATACTGATGCGGCATTTATCATTGATGGTTTGTGCAGTAACTTTTATCAAACCGTTTTCATCAGTAAATTTAATGGCATTGGCTATCAAATTTCTAATCACCAGTCTAATCATATCCATATCGCCATAAGCAGTTACATTCTCCTCCATTTCATTTTTCAATTCAATTTTTTTCTGTGTGGCAAGACTATTCAGCAAGTTCATATTTTCTTGTGTGAGCGAATGCATGTTTAGCTTTTGAATATGAATGGGAACACCTTTGATTTGTGCCGAAGCCCAAATGAGTAAGTTTTCGAGAAGGTCTATCGTGTTCTCTACCGAGCCCGAAATACTTTTTGTTACCTCGTGGTTATCGGTTTCTTTATAATCGGGATGTGAGATTAAATCGAAATAAAGTTTCATTGTGGTTAAATTATTTCGTAGGTCGTGCGAGATAATTGAAAAGAAACGATCTTTTACTGCATTAAGCTGATTAAGTTTTTCGGTTTGCTCAAGGATATCTTTATTTTTTTGTTCGAGTACATTTTTTTGTTTCTCTAAATTTTTTGAGATGCGTTTGTTCTGCACATAAAAATAAATGAGCACAATCATAATGATTGACAACAGAGAAAATGCTCCGGTAAAAATATTTCTTATTTGCTTTTCGCGAAGTAAATCTGTCTCACGAATTTTTTGTTCTTTTGAAAGCAACTCAATTTGCGATTGCTTTTTTTCCGATTCGTATCTGAGTGAAATATCGGCAAGCTGTTTTACAATGCTATCGTTATAAAGCGAATCCTGAATTTGATTACTCAACGCACTAAATGTTTGTGCCTTACCCGATTCTTTGGTAACTTTATAAACCTCCGAAAGCCCTTTGTATGCAGCATCAAGCTCAATATTTTGTCCTACATTTTTAGCAATTTTTATGGCTTGCTTAAAATGACCAATCGCTTCATCGTATCGCAACAATAAAAAATAAGCATTACCCAAATCGTTTAAATTAGAAACAACCAACGGTTGCATATTTAATTCTTCAGATATTTTTTTTGAGCGATTGTAATATAAAATGGCATTATCAATTTTATCGAGTTTCATTTCGATATCGCCAAGCTGGTTTAGTGTGCTGGCAATGCCTGCTTTATTATTTATTTCGGTATATAGTTTTAATGATTTGTTGAAATACTCTTTTGATTTTGAAAAATTTGATTGGCGTAAATAAATATTTCCAATCTGATCGTATCCAACAAGCGTTCGGAGTTTGTCGGTTGATTCTTCGTATAATTTTATAGCGCGTAAATTATACTCAATGGCTTTGCTAAAATTATTTTGCTTGGTGTATAAATTGCCTAGATTATTTAATGTGCTAAGCAACCCAAATTTATCATTTGCTTCTTCGTAATATCTCAATGCGTTTAAATAACCTTCAACTGCTGCAGGAATATTTCCCTGCGAATAATTAATTGTTGCCAGCGAGTTATTTACTTCTGCCTTTCCTTTTTCATTTTTTATCTGCGAGTAAAAAACAAATGCTTGCTGGTAAGCATCTTTGGCTTTTACAAATGAACCCGAGTTAAAATATATACTTCCTGCCAGCTGATGATTTTTTGCAAGCGCTTCGGCATCGTTCATTTTTGTTGCAACAGCAATAGCTTGTGTTACATAATCGAGCGCTTCAACAGGGTTGTTGTATCTAAGAATATTTGCCTGCTTGTAAAGAATATTGATTTTCTCTTTATCGGAAGATGAACGCAAAAGCGTATTTAAACTATCATTCGAATTTTGCTGTGCATTTGCAATAATCGAATAACAGAAAATGAAAAAGATGAAAACCGATTTTTTAATTTGAAACAAACTCAAGCATCTATATTTTCTGCTAATTTAAATCCAGATCCGTGAATATTCACAATTTCGAGTGAAGGATCTTCTTTTAGCAGTTTTCGAAGTTTGTTTACATACACATCTAAATTGCGTGCGGTGTAAAAATCATCTCTTCCCCAAATGCTTAATAATATGGCGTTGCGGGTGAGTAATTTGTTTTTATTATCGACAAATAGTTTAAGCAATTCGGCCTCGGTAGTACTGATACGGACTTCTTTCTCGATAAATTTAATGATGTGATTGGTAAGATCGATTGAGGTTTTACCAACATGTATTATCGGTTCATTCATTATTGTTTCTTGAACCAATGACTTTGATCGTTTTAAAATTGCTTTGATACGTGCAATTAATTCTTGTGTACTAAATGGTTTTGTTATGTACTCATCGGCACCAATATCAAATCCTTTTAATTTATCTTCTTCGGTAGAGTTTGCTGTAAGAAAAATAATCGGCACTTGTTGGTCTTTTCTTCTAATATCAGTTGCTAGTTCAAATCCGTCTTTCTTAGGCATGTTCACATCCAAAATGCAAATATCAAAACGTTCTATTTTAAAAGCCTCCCATCCTTCTTCACCATCTTTGCAAAGCTTAATGGTAAAATCGGCAAGTCTTAAATTTTCTTTAAGCAGATAGCCAAGACTAACTTCATCTTCAACTAATAATACATGAGGTCTGTTATCTTTTTCCATTTGTTAAACAAATTTATAAAAATGAACATCACTGAGTGCATCCTCATTTTGATGAACACAAAAAATGAGATGACTGATTGCCCAAACGTGTATATTTTTCAGGCGCTTCAACGAATATTTAAAATTTTCTTAATAATTTTTTAAGTACAAAATCTACCTGATTAAAAATTAAAGCTCGGGTTAAGATGCAATTATTCACAACAGTTTTACAAATTGTATTTTTTTTAAAACACCAATGCATCCCTTTAACAGCAAGTGTTTAAATCAAATCAACAATTGAAATCATCAATGATAATGCAGTAATCCACGATTCTGGATTTCGGAGTCCGTTTATTTCAATACGTATTCGTATTAGATTCGTTGTGATGATTCTTATACACAAGTACGAACCGGTGTTCGCAGTTGAAGAAAAACACTTCGACATCATCCGTACTCACGATGAATTGGTAAAGATTTTTAGCTTTATTGATTTACCCGAAAACATAATAAAAATTGAGCAGCTTAACAGCAGCATATATCGCAATTACTATGCAAATGCGATTGATCATAACCTGCTTGATTTAAAAACGATAAAGTATATCGTTAACCAAAACATTCGTGCAAAAGGTGTTTCCGAAAGAGGTGTTGAACAGTTTTCGAAAGCCGAACAATGGCTCGACACTCAACTATCCGAACCCTTAAACATCGGAATGATTCATCAGCTTCAGCGTTTGCTTATTAATGATGTATACAACAATAAGGAAGACATCAATTTGTTTACAGCCCATACCGTTAAAGTTCCCGAGAGATTGAGCATGTCAAGCGAAATGGAAATTGAAGCCTTGTTCGAATTTATTAATAACGATACCGATTTTCATCCCATACATCAATGCTGGATATTACACTTCCGTTTGTTTGGTATTCAAATTTTTACCGAAGCAAAAACAAAAATTGCTTCGTTGCTTCAACATTTTTGGCTCAAGAAAAAAGGATACGACCTAAATGGTTTGTTAAGCATTGAACATGATTTGTTCATGAATAAAAATGAATACATGACTTTTTATTCTGACGAAAGTTCATCGCAAACACATGAGCAGGCCAGCGATTTGAATGCTCAAATTGCATTTGGAATGAGCTTGTATGAAGAACAGATTGAAAGACTAAAAAATCTTTTGCGAAATTATTTTCGCAAACAGGTTGAGTTTGATAAACTAAATGCCCGACAAAAAAATATTATGAATTATGTTTTTGAACGTGGCTATCGTTTAAAAGATATTGACGATTCGGTTTTGAATAAACGTCAAAAACTCATCATGTACATTATTCAAAACAAAGGGTTTGTTTCAACCAAAGAGCTGGTAACCGAATTTGACTGTAACCGCAAAACCATACAACGCGATTTTGTTCAGTTAACCGAATTAAATCTGGTGAGAATTATTGGTCAGGGTGCTGGATTACGTTATGCCGTAAATCTTCACGAAGAAAAAAATCCGGTAATGGAAAAATACCAGGCCGAGTTTTTAAAGGTGGAAGAAGAAAATCAACTTCAGGCAGAAGTGGCATAAAAAAATCCCTGCCTTTTTCGGCAAGGATTTCTCAAAAAAAAAATAAAAAAAATATTACAACTCGTCTTCGTTGTAAAAATAATCTTCGTTGGTTGGATAATCAGGCCAAACTTCCTCAATGCTTTCAAACGGCTCACCGTCATCTTCCATCTCTTGTAAATTTTCGATAACCTCCAACGGAGCTCCCGATCTTATTGCATAATCTATCAACTCATCTTTAGTTGCCGGCCATGGTGCATCATCTAAATAAGATGCGAGTTCAAGTGTCCAATACATAATATTTCTTTGTTAAATCTTTCGCGAATATAAAATTTTGATTGTCTTAAAAAAGCTAAATTTTATTTCTTTTTCAGGCAGCTAATTTTCAGCCACTAGCAATTAATTTTTTAGCAAATTGATTGTGGCATATTTATCCGTTTTTCCGCTGGGTGTAAGTTCAAAAAAATCAACAAAATAATATTGTGAAGGAATTTCAAAACGTGATAATTTTCGCATCAATGTTTCTTTTATTTTCTCCTCCTGCTTAGCTGTAAAAGGGTTTCCGCGAATTACACAAATTAATTTTTGTCCAAGCTTTTCGTCTTCCTCTGCACCCACAAAATAATCATTCACATCTAAATCTTGCATGCTTTCGTGTAACGCTTCTTCCACTTTTGAAGGAAATATTTTAATTCCTCCGCTATTTATCACTTCATCGGCACGGCCAAGCAATTTAAATTTATTGGGTGCAAACAGGTCAACCAGGTCGTTTGTAACAATCCATTCGCTATTTGTTGATGCCGAACAAATGCATAAACAACCACGTTCATCCGTTTTAAGTTGAACTCCCTCAAGTGCGGTATAAAAAGTTTCAATACCTATTTTTCTGAGCGCAATGTGCGATACTGTTTCGGTCATTCCGTAAGTGTGAAACACATTGCATTTAAGTTCTCCTATCTTTTTTTCGAGCGCAGCATTGATTGCGGCACCGCCAATCAAAATATGTTGAAACCGATTTAATTTCTCCATTTCATTTTCGCTAGAGGTAAGCAATGCGTGAAATTGCATAGGAACAAACGAAGCAAAAGTAAAATCATGATTTGCCGAAATGTGGTTCAAAGGATCTGAAGTTGGCTCATCTACAAAAATTTCGCAACCGAGCATCATGCCTCGCACCAACATCATCGTTCCGGCAATCAGTTGTGTGTTGAGACAAACATATATTTTTTCGTTAGCTGTAAGCCGAAGTGCATCAATTGTAGCCATAGCACTGGCTTCAAGTTGTGTGCGTTGTAATAAAATATGTTTTGGCGTTCCGGTTGAACCCGAAGTGTGAAACGAAAATGCTTGTTTTCCATTAAGCCAATTATTGCAAAATTCGATTGCATGATTTAGCTGCGGTGAACCTGTTTCAGGTTTTAATGTTAAAACTGTTTTTGAATTGAAAGATAAACTCACCATGCGATATTAGTAAATTATAATTAAGAAATTAAAGTGTTTTGCTGTCAACATAAAAATCTAAACCGGTTTTCTATATCGCCCCTGACGGGGCTTTGCATGAATGGGCGTTAGGCTTTTTTACCAATATTTCGCCTCTACGAGGCGGAATGGAAGTACACCAAAGAAATGATTTTTTTAGCCTTATATAATCTTCATTGCCCAATTGGGGCAAAATATTGGTAGAGAAAAGGGATTTTTTTAAGCTCCGTTAGGTGCGAAATAAGAATTCAACCTTGTTATAAATCATTGCGAACCTTGCGAATAACTCTGCGCCTTTGCATTAAAAAAGTAACCGCAACGAACACAAAGAAAAAAACGCGAGGAACGCTAATCTTATAACTATAGAAAAAAGTTTATGATTTAGCCGACTGTGGTGTACGTTCTTCCCAAACAATGGCAAGATTCACCAACGTATCAACTGCTTTTTGCATATCCTGTATTGAAACCCACTCGAGCTTGCTGTGAAATGCATGTTCGCCAGCAAAAATATTCGGACAAGGTAATCCCATGTACGATAAACGCGAACCATCTGTCCCTCCGCGAATGCTTGATTGCACTGGTGTTAAGCCACTCCGTCTCATCGCTTCAATGGCATTTGCCGAAACGTTAGGATGTTTATCTAAAATCATTTTCATGTTGCGGTACTGTTCAATTATTTCAAAATTGAAAGTTGATTTCGGATAGTTTTTCATCACCTCTTCGGTAATGTGTTGCAAAAATGCTTCGAGACGTTTTAATCCATCAACCGAAAACGAACGGATGATAAATTTGATAACCGCTTTTTCAATCAAACCGCTGATTGACGTTGGATGAATAAATCCTTCGTGCAATTCGGTTGTTTCGGGAGAGCGTGTATCACGGGGTAAAGCAGCAACAATATCGCTGGCAATTTTTATGGCAGATTCCATTTTGCCTTTTGCAAAACCCGGATGTGTGCTGATTCCGTTGATGGTAATGTTTACGCCATCTGCCGAAAATGTTTCGTCTTCTAAATGACCAACCGTTTCGCCATCAACAGTGTAACCAAAATCGGCAGCCAGTTTTTTCATATCTACTTTATCAACGCCTCTTCCAATTTCTTCATCGGGAGTAAATAAAATACGAATCGTTCCGTGTTTAATTTCGGGATGATTGTATAGGTGATGCACAGCATCCATAATCTCGGCAAGTCCGGCTTTATTATCGGCACCAAGCAATGTGGTACCATCAGTTGTAATTACATCATTTCCAATTTGTGCTTTTAAATCGGGATGTTCCGACACACGCAAAATTTGTGTTTTATCGTTTGGCAGCACAATATCCTTTCCATCATAATTTTTATGAACGATTGGATTCACATCTTTACCCGAACAATCGGGTGAAGTATCCATGTGGGAGCAATAACAAATTACAGGAACTTTTTTATCGGTGTTTGAAGGAAGTGTTGCATACACATATCCGTGCTCATCCATGTGGGCATCGGTAATTCCCATTTCGAGCAACTCAGCAACAAGCACCTTACCGAGGTCTTTTTGTTTTTCGGTTGAAGGACAAGTTGGCGATTCGGGATCAGATTGCGTATCAATTTTTACATATTTCAAAAAACGTTCGGCTGCAGTGTAGTTAATTTTTGTCATGACGATAAAATAATTAGGTGTGCGAATTTAATAAGTTTTGCGAAATGTAATTGTTATTTAATTTGGAGGTCATTTGTCATTCTGAACCTGTCTGCCGACAGGCAGTCTTGTTTCAGAATCTCTAAGATTGATATTTAAATATACTTTCAGTTTTCTTTTTTTTATTCATACTTTTTTTAGAAAAAAGTATTGCAAACCAGCCTGCCATATTGCAGCTTTCCGGCTGGCAGGAAAGCGGACGATTTAATACGCTTCGATGACTGCTCGCAAATCCAGTTCCCGCAGACGTGTCATCTGTGGGCATAACATCACAAACAAAAAGTCACGGACTGCACGTCCGCGACAACTTGGGGAATTTCGAAACTGAACAAAGTTGAAAACCATGTTGAAAGCAATATTTAGCGGTTCGGTTCAAAACAGCTAATTTAGCAGCCGTTATCGCGCATTATTCTCGCGCATCTATGATGCGTTAGTTTTTAAAACAAAACCAATTTGGAACTTTTTATAAACGGCAGATTTTTAATACAACGTATTTCGGGGGTTCAATCCTTTGCCCGCGAAGTGTGCCGCGAGTTGATGGCGCAAAAGCCCATCACCATTTTGGTTCCTACAAATGCACAATTGATTGATGATGAGTTTTCGAATTGCATTAAACGTGTAGGTTTGTTTGGCGGGCATTTATG
>CANKGI010000132.1 GCA_947481365.1 Bacteroidota bacterium
CTTTTAGCATTTCTTCAAACTATTGAAAATACAGAAATTGAAGATGGCATATTCGATACCAATGTAATGACAGCTTTAGAAGAGCTTGATAATTTTACAAAGGTTGATTTGATTAAAAAAGTTTTATCTCTAGAACTTCGTAGATTTTCAAATGAATATCTTTCAGGACCAGATTTAAATGCTACAGCATCTGAACGCGGAAGCAGAGACGGTGAAGGAAGAACGCGCGAAAGAAGTGAAGCATATGGTGGCAGAGGAAGAGGCAAGCGATTATTCATCAGCATTGGTTCTAAAGATGGCTTGGATAACAATACATTAAAAGAATTTGTTGCCAGTACAAGCAGTGTTCCCTTCAAATCAATTTTAGCGGCAGAAGTAAAAGGTGTTTATTCATTTTTAAATGTAGAAGATGAACATGTTGATCAATTGATAACTGCTGTTAATGGTTCAACTTATAAAGACAGACCTGTTAGAATTGAAGTATCAGGTGACCGCCCTGAAGGTGGTGGTGGAGGAAGACGTGAAGGTGGCCGTGGTGGTTATGGTGGAGGACGAGGAGGAAGCGAACGCAGAAGTTATGGTGGTGGCGGAGAGCGTAAATCATATGGCGGTGGAGGAGATAGAAGACGTGAAGGAGGAAGTGGTGAACGCAAGAGCTATGGTGGTGGTGGAGAAAAGAGAAGCTATGGTGGAAGCAGTGAGCGTAAACCTTATGGAGCTAGCGGAAGTGGCGAACGCAAACCTTACGGAGGTAGTGGAACTGGCGAACGCAAACCATTTGCTGGAGGTGAACGTAAAAAACGTGATGGAGATTTTCCCCCACGAAAAAGACGTGAGTCATAATTTTTTTAGAAAAAAAATTGACTAAATCTTTGTATTCAGAAATTTGTTCGTTATTTCGTACTATTATTAATAACACATTTTTATCTAACACTATTATGCAAGGAATTATTAAATTTTACAACGAGTCAAAAGGCTACGGCTTTATTACTGATGACGAGTCAAAAAAAGATTATTTTGTACACAGCACCGGCTTACAAGACAAAGTTCAAAACAACGACAAGGTTACTTTTGAATTGGCTGAAGGTAAACGTGGATTAATGGCTGTTGAAGTAAAAGTGATAAGATAATCTATATTGAAGTTAAACAACATTTACGCCTCGCATTTTGCGGGGCGTTTTTTATTGTCCAAATCGCTCACGCCACAAGTGGTTAAATGATTTTTCGGCAAGCTTTGGAAGCTCTCTTCTTTCGCCCCACGAAACTTTGAAAAATTGTTTCAGCATAAAGTTTTTTACACTGTTTCCTTTGTTTAAGGTGTTTCGGCTAAGCATCATTTTTTTCCAGGTAAACCACATTATCTTCTCCCCGCTTTTTGCTGTACCTGCATTAATTATATCTCTTCTGTTTCTAACTAAATGATTGTGCAAGTCAATTTTTACAGGACAAACATCTGTGCATTTACCACATAATGGCGAAGCAAAACTTAAGTGTTTAAATTCATCGATGCCATTTGTATGAGGTGTGGTTACTGAACCAACAGGACCAGTGTAAACGCTTCCATAAGTGTGTCCGCCAATATTCTTAAATACTGGGCAAACATTTAAACATGCCCCACATTTAATACATCCCAGTGCTTGCCTCTGCTCACCTTGAGCCAGCAAGTTTGATCGTCCGTTGTCAATCAGCACCACAAAAAAATCTCCCGATATTTCGTCATCATCGGCATTCCGAGGTCCTACAATGGTATTGTATGCAGTTATTTTTTGCCCGGTTCCATATGTTGCCAGCATCGGATAAAATAAATCCAAGTCGTTAATAGTTGGAATTACTTTTTCTATTCCAGCTATTACAATATGTGTTTTAGCAAAAGTGAAAGATAATCTTGCATTACCTTCATTTTCGGTAATAGAAACCATGCCACTGTCTGCAATTAAAAAGTTTGCACCTGTGATACCGATATCTGCATGTAAAAATTTATCTCGCAATTCATTCCGAACGTCATTGCTTAATTCTTCAGCTTCTGCATCAAGTGATGAACCGATTTTTTCATTGAGCAATTGAGCAATGTCACTTCTACTTTTGTGCATTGCAGGCGTTACAATATGAAAGGGAGCTTCACCTGCCTGATCAACAATAAACTCTCCTAGATCTGTTTCATATACAGTTAAACCCTTCTTTCTTAAAAAGTCATTTAGTTGTAACTCTTCTCCAACCATCGTTTTACTTTTAACGATTGTTTTCGCTTGCGTCCTTTTAATGATTTGTTCAATTTCATTTTGCGCTGTTACAACATCATGTGCCCATATCACTTTACCTCCACGTCTCACAACACTTGCCTCAAATTCTATTAAGTATTTATCAAGATTTTCGATTACTTTCCATTTAATGAAAGCAGCTCGCTCACGGGCGAGTTCAAGATTTGAATATTGGTGCAAACCCTTTTGAAAAGCTGAATCATATTTAGCAATATTATCAGTTATTTTTTTTCGGTAATCCCGATCAAAAACAATTGCTTCAGCAGCGTTAAGAAAATCTTCTTGAGTTCGCATTCAATTCAAAGTAAAAGATTTTTTTTCTTAATCGGTCAAAATGATGTTATCAATTAAACGAACATTTCCACAATATGCGGCAATCAGAGCAACAGCAGGGGTTTCAATATCGAACTGATCCATCTGTTCTAAAGTAATTGCATTCACAATTTCTAAATATTCTATTTTTATTAAGTCTGACGAAGACAAAAGTTGCTTTGTTGCAGTTTGCAAAACCTCAGTTATAGAAACTTTTTCGATGTTGTTTTTTATATAATGTAAAGTTGAAGGAATTGCTTTTGCTGCTATTCGTTCATCTTTTGTCAGACGAATATTTCTTGAACTCATTGCCAATCCATCAATTTCACGCATGGTGTTACATATATTCATCTTTAATTTAAAATGATTTCGTACAATCATTTCATTAATCACTGCACATTGCTGAAAGTCTTTCTGACCAAAATATACATTGTCGGGTTCAACAATGTGGAACAGTTTTTTAACAATCGTTATAACACCATCAAAATGACCTGGTCTGAATTTCCCTTCAAGAACATGAGTTAAGTTCCCGTAATTTCCAGTCTGAGGAGTTTCATTCTCAGTATATATTTCATTTACTTCTGGATGAAAAAGAACATCACATCCTGATTCAATCAAAAGTTTAATGTCGTTTTCTATCGTCCGTGGGTATTTTTCTAAATCTTCTTTGTTGTTAAATTGTGTGGGATTAATAAAAATGCTGCAAACTGTTAATTCGTTTTCAGCCTTCGATTTCTTTATCAGCGAAAGATGACCATTATGCAATGCACCCATGGTAGGAACGAAACCAATTTGCTTGTTTTCCCTCTTTTCAGAGGCTAGAAATTGGTGTATCGAATTTATTTCTTTAAATAATTTCAAGATAGTTTACTTATTATCTGTGTGTTATGCCTTATCGCATAATAATTGGTGCGAATATTAATGAATTTTTTACCTTTTTGAGTAACTTTGCATACTTTTTTAAGCACAATTTATATGGCAAAAAAGAAAGTTTTGTTCATTTCTTCGGAAATGACACCTTACCTTCAGGTTAGTAGTGTTGGAGAATTAGCCAGACGATTACCACAGGCAATACAAGAAAAAGACAATGAAATACGTGTTTTGATGCCTCGTTTTGGTTGTATAAACGAAAGACGAAATCGTTTACACGAAGTAGTTCGCCTTTCAGGTATCAATATCACTATTGAGGATAACGATAATCCGTTAACGATTAAAGTTGCATCTTTACCTGAAGCAAAAATGCAGGTTTACTTTTTAGATAATGAAGATTATTTTCATCGTAAGTTCGTGTATTCAAATGAGAATAATGAGTTTTATGCAGATAATGACGAAAGAACAATTTTCTTTTGTAAAGGAGCATTGGAAACCGTTAAAAAACTAGGATGGCAACCAGATATTATCCATTGTCATGGATGGATGACCAGTTTGATACCTTTGTATCTAAAAACCATCTACAAACATGAGCCTGTATTCCGAAATGCAAAAGTTGTTTATTCTGTATTTGAAAATCAATTCGAGGCAACCTTAGGTAAAGACTTTGCTCGCAAAGCAAGTTTAAACACAATTGATAATAAACAGATTTCATCTTTAGGAGATTCTTCTTGTTCAGCATTGTATAAATCCGGCATCACTCATGCCGATGCTATCGTAAAGTGTAGTTCTGATATAGATCCAGAAGTATCAAGTTTTATGAAAAAACAAAAAGGTAAAATTTTTATGGATCACAAGAATGACGAAGGATACGTAGATGCGTACATCGAACTTTATGACAGCTTGCTGGAAAGACAGAATTAAGCAGATTCCTTTTTATCTTATGATTATTGTCTCTGTTTTTGCTTCCTGCAAAAAAAGCGACACAAACACCATTGGTGCAGATTTTATTGCTACGCGAAATGGGTTTAATGTATATTTTACTGATACAACCTCGTTAATTTTATTCAGTAGTGTTCATGATTCAGTTCCTACTAGGAATCTAACATATTTCATGCTTGGAGACATGAATGATCCTATTTTTGGGAAATCGAAAGCCAGTATTTTTACTCAGTTTAGTGTTCCTGTAAATCAATTCAGTTTACAAGACGGAATTATAGATTCGGTTGTATTACGATTAAAGTATGTTTCTACGAATTCTTATTATGGAAATATTTGGTCGGCACAAGATATTTCTGTTTATGAATTAAAAGAGCAACTTTTGGCTGTTGCAGATTCGGGATATTATTCGAATAGAACATATAATTTTATGTCTTCTGGTCAAACAATGACATCTCCTATTGGTTATTATTCAGGCTCATTTAATTTGATAGACAGTTTTTATGAAACCATTAATGGAATCAATTATACTCTTGAACCACACCTGAGAATAAAACTTAATAATTCATTTGTAAGTAAATTACAAAGAGCTGAATCTGTTGGAGCGTTTATTACAAATACAGCCTTTCAAAACTATATTAATGGTTTAGCAGTTATTGCTCAAACACCTGATTACAAAAATCAAGCGGGTCAAGGAGCAATCACAAATTTTAGTATGAGGTCATCGGTAAGTGGTGTAGCAATATATTATCATAATGCTGCAGGGCAACAAATTCAAGTTTTCCCAATTTTTACTACTGATGTTGTCACAAACCAATATGGTCACAATTTCCCGACAGCAATTTTACAAAAGCTAAAACCCTACAATAATTTAGTTCATTCTGATGAATGTTATCTTGAAGCAACTGCCGGAATAAAAACACGAATTTTAACACCTAATATTTTATCTTTGGTCCGTAATCATGATGTGGCAATTATCGGTGCTGAATTAGTATTGACAGTGCAAGATGGAAAAGATGATCAAACGTATAAAGTTCCAAATAACTTATATTTATTAGGTGCTGATTCGTTGGGAAGAAATGCTTTACTTGAAGATATATTTGAAATCTATCCTGAGAATTATTATGGTGGAGTTTATGATCCTTCCACCAGAACGTATAAATTTAATATTGTTAGACATATTCAAAATATTATCAGTACTTATCGTAAAACAGGAAAGGATATCAATTACGGAATGAATTTGTTAATTCCTGCTGATGATTATAAGAATGGAATAGGAACAGGAAGACTTGTTCTAAATACCAATACAATAAATAAAAAAGTTAAGTTAAATCTTAGTTACACTGTTATTAAGTAAAAATGATTGCTAAGTTAAAAAATAATTCAGCTGATTCGGTGAAAGCACTTTTCAAATTTTTGGACGATGCATCATTATATTTTCACTATTTAGAGAATGAGCAGGTTGTTATTATTCCCAAAAGTAATGACATATCATTAATAAAAGATTTTGAAGTTGTAGAGACTATTTACCCTATAGATACACCTTTCCAATTGGCAAGCAACATTTGGAAAAAAACCACTACAATTGATTTCTCGGATTTCACAATTGGAGCCAATAACTTCAACATTATCGCGGGCCCATGTTCAGTTGAAAATGAAGAGCAGATATTTAAAACGGCTGAATTTCTTTCAAAAATCGGAGTTGGATTAATAAGAGGAGGCGCTTTTAAACCACGAACATCACCTTATTCTTTCAGGGGATTAGGTGTAGATGGATTGAAAATATTAAAACAAGCAGCAAAACAATATAATCTTAAAATCGTAACAGAAATTTTGGATTTAAGCATGCTGGATGATGTTTATCAATATGCAGATGTGTTGCAGGTTGGAAGTAGAAATATGCAAAATTTTTACATGCTAAATGAATTGGGTAAAATAGAAAAACCTGTTTTGCTTAAACGAGGCATGACTGCTAGAGTTTACGAATGGCTTTTGGCTGCCGAATACATTTTGTCGGGAGGAAATGAACAAGTAATACTTTGCGAACGAGGCATCAGAAGTTTTGATCCACAAAGCAGAAATGTTTTTGACCTTGGTGCTATTTCATTAATTAAAGAACTTAGTCATTTACCAATTATTGCCGATCCAAGTCACGGAACCGGAGCTTCATCACGTGTACTTCCAATGTCGTTGGCTGCAGCTGCAACAGGAGCAGATGGTTTAATAATTGAAATACACCCTGAACCTTCAAAAGCACTTTCAGACAAAGAACAAGCATTAAACTTTACTGAATTTGAAGACTTAATTGTCAAATTGGGTAACCTTATTCCAAATTTACCTTACAATAAAACATTTACCTTACCCAATAAATCAATATTAAACTTTCAATCCCAATAAATTATGTGCGGAATTGTAGCTTACATCGGATATCGCGAAGCAAGTCCAATTATATTGAATGGACTAAAACGTCTCGAGTATAGAGGTTATGATAGTGCAGGAATTGCACTATTGACAACTGAGAAAGACTTAAAAATCTATAAAAAAAGCGGAAAAGTTTCTGAATTAGAAGAGGTAATAAAAGGAAAAAATTTAGAAGCAAAAACAGGAATGGGACACACCAGATGGGCTACCCATGGTGAACCAAACGATATTAATGCACATCCGCATTTATCGGGTTCTGGTGAATTTGCCATTATTCATAATGGAATCATTGAAAACTATGCTTCATTAAAACTTGCTTTAATAAAAAGAGGTCACGAATTTAAAAGTGAAACTGATACTGAAGTGTTGATTCACCTTATTGAGGAAGTATACAAAAACAACAACGTAGGATTTGAAGAAGCAGTGAGAATGGCGTTAACACAAGTTATTGGTGCCTACGCTATCGTAATCTTATCTAAGAAAGATCCTGATTATTTAATTGGAGCCAAAAAGGGTAGTCCGATGGTAATTGGTATTGGTGAAAACGAACATTTTATAGCATCTGATGCATCTCCATTTGTTGAGTTTACAAAAAATGTAGTGTATTTAAATGATGGTGAGATTGCAATTATTGATGGTACAAAACTCACTATTAAAACGATTGATAACACGATTAAAACACCTTACATTCAAGAACTAGAAATTAGTCTTGAGAGCATCGAAAAAGGCGGTTACGAGCATTTCATGTTAAAAGAAATATTCGAACAACCTCGATCGATTCTTGACAGTTTCAGAGGGCGTACGCATATCAATGATGGTACGATAACAATGGCAGGGGTCGACAAATTTGAGGATAAACTTAAAAATGTTAAACGAATAATCATTGTAGGATGTGGAACATCATGGCATGCAGGTTTGGTTGGTGAGTATTTACTCGAAGACTTTGCAAGAATACCTGTTGAAGTAGAATATGCATCTGAGTTTAGATACCGCAATCCTGTTTTAGATGAAAATGATTTTGTAATTGCTATTTCACAATCAGGTGAAACCGCTGATACACTTGCTGCGCTTGAATTAGCAAAAAGCAAAGGCGCAACTATATTTGGTATTTGCAATGTGGTTGGCTCATCTATTCCTAGATTTACTGATGCCGGTGCTTATACGCATGCAGGACCAGAAATTGGTGTTGCCTCAACAAAGGCCTTTACAGCACAGGTTACAGCATTAATATTAATGGCATTGTCAATTGCAAAGAAAAAGGGTACGATAAGTTCGCAAAGACTTAGAGAACTTTTAATTGAAATGGAAACATTGCCTGCAAAAGTTGAGAAAACACTTCAGTCGGATAAGTTAATCATAGAAATTGCCAATGAGTTTAAAGACTCCAAAAATGCATTGTATTTAGGCCGTGGTTATGGTTTTCCGGTAGCACTTGAAGGCGCACTGAAACTGAAAGAAATTTCTTATATCCATGCAGAAGGTTACCCTGCAGCAGAAATGAAACACGGTCCGATTGCACTAATTGATGCCGAAATGCCTGTTGTGGTAATTGCCACAAAACATAGTTATTACGAAAAAGTAGTTAGCAATATTCAGGAAGTAAGAGCCAGAAAAGGAAGGGTAATAGCAATAGCAACTGAGGGCGATAAAGAAATTAGTAATTATGCCGATCATGTTATTTATATTCCTCCTTGCGAAGAATCGATGCTACCTTTATTAGCTACAATACCATTGCAGTTATTGTCGTATCACATTGCAGTATTAAGAGAATGTAACGTTGATCAGCCGAGAAATCTTGCAAAATCAGTTAC
>CANKGI010000133.1 GCA_947481365.1 Bacteroidota bacterium
ACCTGTTGTTGGAGCTGCATCTATATAAACGGTGTTATGTAAATAACGGTTTATTAATGCTCCCGAAGTTGATTGGTAAATACCTTTAATAATAGTTGATGTAGCAATTGCATTACCTGCTGTATCTCTACCCAAACGAATCATGTTGTTTGCGTATAATGAAGAACCACTTGCATTCCAAATACCATACATTGTTGCATTTGTAGAAGCTGTTCCTACATTGAAACTATGAATGTTGTTTTTGGTTACATATGATACGTTTCCTGTAAGCGCTGATGAAGTATTTGATATGATACCTATAACAGAAGGCGTACCTGCAGTAATATTATAACTTACCAACGAGTGAATGGTGTTACCCGATATTACTTGGTTAGGATAAGATGTAGCGGCATTATCATAGATACCTACTATACCACCTGAAGCATATGAATATCCGGCAGAACGTATGTTGCGAATGGTATTATTGGTAATATAAGTTTGACCTCCTGTATTAGTATTTGAACAATAAATACCATTTACCTGATAACAGTTTTGGTTGTTATCAAAATTGTATAACAAGCAATGATCAATAGTAAATGAACCATTACTTGATGAATTTAATATACCATTGATAGATGCAGTCGTTGTTGTACCTGTATAAGTACTTGCTGCGTAGAAATTAGATAATGTATCGTAAGTATACGAAATGGTTGTACCACCTGCATTATAAATACCAATCAAACCTGATGAACCAATGCCATACGATCTGAAATTATCCAATTTATTTCCGGTAATAACACCGTTTGCTGCATTATAAATACCAATTATACCACCACTAGTACCAGGAGTATGACTTGGATAATAATTGTATATACCTTGAATCTTATTATTGGCAACGTAATTTGCATTACCACTTCCTAAGTATAAAAATCCTTGAATATATCCTGAAGATGTTGCATCCTTAGAAATAGAGTCGGAAGGATTTGGTCCACCAAAAGTATTATTGGTAATATTTTGTGTAGGATGCGATGAACCAATATAGAACCAGTAGTTATAAGCTAACCAACCAGTATACGATATTGCACGAACTGTATTATTGGTAACATTTAACGAAGCACCCGAACCAGAGATATACACACCAGGATAATAATAAACATAACTATTAAACTTCTGGTTAGACCAAGTGTTATAAGAAACAGTAGTTGGACTAGAGTTTGAAATATAAACTCCGTAGTTATATACATAACCTCCAACAAAGTTTATACTATTCGTATCTGTTAAACTTCCAAAAATATTTCCATGACCTTGGTATCCCACTTGAACAGTTCCACCTACGTGGTAAACAGGATAATAATACATGTAATATGATGTACTGGTAGGAGTAAAGCTTAAACTTCTTATTTTGTTATCAGCAATTACAACACCACCACCTGAACCAACATACGTGTAAATTCCATAAAAATAATTGTATGAAGTATTTGTTGGAAGACGCATACGATTACCATAAACTCCTTCAGGAGCGTTTGGAGTATTTCCTCCTATTATATTACCTGCAATGGTATCATTGTTTGATAAGGTACCTGCATAGAAACAAATATGGTAAACATCATTATATGAAGCATTGTTACAAATAATATTATAAGCTGTATCATACATACTGTTTCCTCTGATGATGATGCCGTTTCCAATACCATTTGTGGTACCTCCATAAAATGATATAGCCGAAGCATACGAACTACCTGGATAATTTCCATTGTAGCCATATATATAATTGGAGTCAACTACAATTGCATCATTTTGTGCAAGGGCACTTTGTCCGTTAGAGAAAATACCCACACTAAATTGTCTGTATTGTGATCTGGTAATCAGATTTCTTCTAATTAAGATACTATCATTACCAAAAGGAATACCAGCAGTGGTACCGCCAATAATAACCATACCCCCTTGTGAGTAGTTATATGAGTTATTAGCACCTCTTAATACACAATTTCTTAATACATCCGATTTACAATCGTTGATGAATTGAACAATTGTTGCTGATCCAGAAGTATGCATATTTTCGATACTGATATTTTGTGAAGTATCTGCAGCATTTCTTCTACCATCAATGGTAAAATATTTTGCTCCATTAAATATAAACATACTACTTGTGTTACTATCTATAATAATAGGAGTAGCTGTAGCAGATGGAACTATTTTTACAGTATTAATTGGCGACATACCGGTAATAGCTCCAATTGTTATTGGAAATATTTCGCCAGTAGCACTACCAATAGTTGGTGATGTAATTCCACTATATAAATTATCAATGAGGGTTAATGTAACTGGCCCTGCAACACCTCTAGCATTTAAATCACCCATAGCATTTGTTATAGATGAGTATGTAGCAGGTCCCGAAGTTCCAACGTTATAGTTACCCGACATTGGACCTAATATTTGTCGTCCAGCCCCAGGGTTAGTTATAATTGCCGGTGTTCTAGGAATACCGCCAACAGTAACAGACGTAACTGCAGCATTTACAAAATTTCCTGTAGCAGCTGTTGGCGAAATATCATATGCAAGCCAAAAATAACTTGTATCGTTTAAACCCGAGCATCCTTGAGTTGAAGTAATAGATTGAGTACCGTTAACGGTAAAACTTCCACTTGGACTTGATACTGTTGTACCAAATTGTGTTGCAGAAGAAAATGATTTAGTTGTACCTGTATAGTAAACTTTAGCAGAAGTAATATTTGCAGCAAGAGTTGTACCTGTAGTATTAAATGTTAATGAAGTTACCGATAATGGATTTGCTCCACCATTAGTTACAACCGGCACTGCAATAATTTGATTGTTTGTACTACCTGAAGCAACAGCTGCTGAAGATAATTGAGCTGCAGTAGTTGAAAGGTAACTCATGTTAGGTGGAACCACAACAGAAATATCATCCAAATAAGGATTGTTATAATAATCACTAACTGTATTAAATAAAATGTAATTTGTTGTACCCGAATAAGAAGAAGGAATTCCAAAGAAATATTGATACCATCCATCAGCCGCAACTGTAGGTACGCTATCTTTTCTTGAATTAACTTGACCAATTAACATGGCACCGGTTAAGTTTGGTGATGTATTGATGTATACTTTTACAACTGTTCCTTTATAACCTGTATAAGCAATATGTCTTGCCATCCAGAAAGAAACCTGTGCACCCGATATACTTGATAAACTAAACGAAGGAGACACAAGTGCAACATCGTTACCAACGTTATTGTTGTAACATTGAACGCCTACTAATCCATTTCCTGTATGGCCATATAAAGCCGGAGTTGGACCTCCTGTAAAAGCACTGGTTGCGCCAAGATCTACCCATGGGTAAGTTGGTGCACCTGCTGTAATAATACTCGACCAACCAGAAGGTAACGCAAGTGTACAAGCAGATGTAGACAGTGCCGCACATGTTGTGTCGAAACTTTGGTTGTTGTAAGTCCAGGGTGCTGCACCAATTGGAACAGGCACACACTGTGCATTAACATTGTTGCTAAAAAGCGAACCAATGCTAAGTAAAATAGCTGTCAGCCATACGTAAAGTATGTTGTAGCTTTTTGGTGTTTTGTAATTGTTCATCATGTTACTTTAATTTAGGTTTATACTATTTATTGTTTTGTTTTTATTGTTGTTCATCTATTATTTTTTTGACCTTTTCTTATAAAAAATGGTTTCAATTTCTTTCAAAGCATGATTCATCTCATGTTTTTTCAGAACAGCTAATATATTAACATTCATATTTGAAAAGCAAGTTTTTTTAAGAAATAATTAAGTTATAGTTTTTATTTACTAAAAATGAAAGGAATAAACTTGTTTTCTATATGTATGGCTTGACCTTTTATTGTAAAATAAATTATTGGGGCAAAAAACAGCCTAACAAGTAGTCGAAACACTACAAAATGAGTAGCATTTGGTATATAAATTTGTTCGCCATTTCTATAAATAATTTTTGAATAATATGCTCGAATTTGCTCATTCAATTTTTAAAATTATATTTTTTTGTTGGTCGTTTGTTAATGTTTAGTTGCAAATAATAATCAAATTTGCATCCTCAAGAAAAAAAACGTGAGCGAACATCTATCTACAAAAAATCTTGCAACCGTTGAGCAAGCCAAACAACTTGGGCTTTTACCCGAAGAGTTTGAAAAAATAAAAGGCATACTCGGCCGAACACCGAACTTTACCGAACTCAGTATTTATTCGGTAATGTGGAGCGAACATTGTTCGTATAAAAACTCCATCGTGTGGTTAAAAACATTACCAAAAGATGGTGAAAAAATGCTCGCAAAAGCCGGAGAAGAAAATGCCGGATTAATTGATATTGGA
This sequence comes from Bacteroidota bacterium, assembly GCA_947481365.1. Lineage (GTDB taxonomy): Bacteria > Bacteroidota > Bacteroidia > UKL13-3 > UKL13-3 > CAIUEQ01. The sequence continues at coordinate 4,333 of CANKGI010000133.1, forward strand.
GATGGATTGGCCTGTTGTTTTAAAATTGAAAGTCATAACCACCCAAGTGCTATCGAGCCTTATCAAGGTGCAGCAACTGGTGTTGGCGGAATTAACCGCGATATTTTTTCGATGGGCGCTCGCCCAATTGCACAATTAAATTCACTTCGTTTTGGAAACATCAACGATGAAAGAACAAAATGGCTTGTTCGTGGAATTGTGAAAGGAATTGGTAACTATGGAAATGCATTTGGTATTCCAACTGTTGGTGGCGAAGTTTATTTTGATGATTGCTACCAAATAAATCCATTGGTAAATGCCATGAGTGTTGGCATTGCAAAAGTTGGCGAAACTGTTTCGGCCATTTCTGAAGGACTTGGAAATCCTGTTTATATTTTTGGCTCGGCAACGGGTAAAGACGGAATTCATGGAGCTGCATTTGCTTCAAAAGATATTACCGAAGACTCTGCAAAAGATTTACCAAGTGTACAAGTTGGCGATCCGTTTTGGGAAAAATTAATTTTGGAAGCCTCGATGGAGTTGCTTAAAACCGGTGCAGTTGTAGGTATGCAAGATATGGGTGCTGCTGGTATTACTTGCTCTACAAGCGAGATGAGTGCGAAAAGTAAAACCGGAATGAAAGTGTGGTTGGATAAAGTTCCGATGCGCCAAAAAGATATGAAAGATTGGGAAATTCTTTTATCCGAATCACAAGAGCGCATGTTGGTAATTGTAAATAAAGGAAGAGAAAAAGACGTTGAGAAAATTTTTGAAAAATGGGATTTAACATATGCAATTATTGGTGAAGTAACCGATACTGAGCGCGTTCAATATTACATGAACAACGAGCTTGTTGCCGATATTCCCGGAGAAAGTTTAGTGCTTGGCGGTGGCGCTCCTGTATACCATCGTGAGTACAAAGAGCCAAGGTATTTTGAAGAGATAAAGAAGTTTGATATCAATAAAATTTCAGATGTTTATCTTGATGCAAATAAATCGAAAATCGAAAATCGAAAATCTGCAATTGATGTGGCTAAAGCGCTGGCAAGTCATCCAAATATTTGTTCTCGTAAATGGATTTACAATCAATACGATTCGATGGTGGGAACAATTAACCAAACAACGAATGCACCTAGTGATGCAGCTGTTGTAAAAGTTAAAGGAACCGATAAATCAATTGCCATTACAACTGATTGCAATTCGCGTTATGTACATGCTGATCCTTTTGTTGGAGCAATGATTGCCGTGAGTGAAGCGGCTCGAAATATTGTTTGTTCAGGAGGAGATCCTGCTGCTATTACCAACTGTTTAAATTTTGGAAATCCTTACAATCCCGAAATGTATTATCAGTTTGTTTATGCCATTAAAGGAATGAGTGAAGCTTGCAAAAAATTTGGCACTCCTGTTACCGGAGGTAATGTAAGTTTTTACAATCAATCAAATGATGAAAATGCTGTGTTTCCTACACCTACAATAGGAATGGTGGGGTTGGTTTCAGGAAATAAAAAACACATGACACTCGATTTTAAAAATGACGGTGATGTGATTTATATGGTTGGTGAAAACAGAAACGATATTTCATCATCACAATATTTGGTATCGGAACATGGTGTACAATTATCTCCTGCTCCGCATTTTAATTTAGATGAAGAATACAACAATCAGCAAGCCATAAAAAAATTGATTGCCGATAATTTAATTCAATCGGCACACGATGTGAGCGAAGGTGGTTTATTTATTACTTTGCTCGAAAGTGCAATGCCACGAAACCTTTCATTTAACATTCAACATTCAACATTTAACATTCGTACTGATGCCTTTTTATTTGGCGAAGCACAAAGCCGCATTGTGATATCGGTTCACAGTTCACAGTTCACAGATGTTGAAAGTATCTTAAATAAAATGAATGTGAAATTTGAAAAACTTGGAACAGTTACAAACGGAAATATTAAAATAAATGATGTTGATTTTGGTGCTGTTGGTGAATACAAAAAATTACACGAAAACTCTTTAGAAAATTTATTAAAATCGTAATTACGAAATAAATTCAATGGCAATAGATCAGGAAAATATTGAAACACACGAAGAGAAAGAAATGAGTTTCTTTGATCATATTGATGCTTTGCGTGGTCATCTTTTTCGCTCGGCATTAGCCGTTGTAATCTTTGGTGTTATTGCTTTTGTAAACAAACACCTGTTGTTTGATGTCATTATTTTCGGACCAACACACATCGATTTTTGGACATACAGAATGTTTTGCAAACTTTCGTTGTTGCTTGCCGGTAATGATGATTATTGTATCAAAGACATGGGATTTACGTTAAAAAACATCACCATGTCTGGGCAGTTTACACAGCATTTATTTGTAGCGTTTATTGCCGGAATTGTGTTGGCATTTCCTTTCATCATTTTCGAAATCTGGCGATTTATTAAACCTGCACTGAATACAAACGAAAAGAAATATGCCAAAGGAATTGTGTTTTTTGTATCAATACTTTTTTTTATTGGCGTGCTATTCGGATACTTTTTGCTTTCTCCGTTATCAATTAATTTTTTGGGTTCGTATCGTGTGAGTGATGCTGTAAGTAATGAAGTAAATATTGAATCATACATTTCATTCATCTCCACATTAACCCTTGCTACAGGTTTGGTTTTTGAGTTACCCATGTTGGTTTATTTTCTGTCGAAGCTTGGAATTATCGGAAGCAAATGGATGAAAAAAAACAGGAAGTATGCAATTGTTGTCATATTACTTATCGCTGGAATACTTACTCCTTCGCCCGACATGGCCAGTCAAATTATGATGTTTATACCGCTTTACAGTTTATATGAGATCAGTATTTTTGTTGCAAAAAGTGTAGAGAAAGGAAAAGCTCAATCATAAGTTTAACTGAATTATTTATCTTTGATAAAAAAAATGATGGACGGTGTAACTATTATTAAAGACGAAACTCATAACAAGCGATATATTCAAATCGAACTCGAAAAAGCTGCACAAATGAGTACTGAAGAATTGGAAGATTTATTTGATGCCGCTATTGCCGATTCGAGAAAGGATGACGAAACAATTCCGTTTGAAGAAGTTGTTGCTGAACTTAAATCAAAAGGAATTATAAAAGATGAGTTATAAAATCGTTTTTAAGAGGCAAGCTCAAAAGGAACTGAATAAAATTTCAAATCCTTTTGCATTAAAGATTGCCTTAGCTATAAATGAACTTTCAAATAATCCAAGACCTGCGGGTTGTAAAAAACTAAACGTTCCAGATGTTAATTTATGGAGAATTCAGTCTGGAGACTATCGAATAATATACTCAATCGAAGATGTCGTAAAAATTATTGAAGTGATTCGTATTGGTCATCGAGGTGATGTTTATCAAAATTTATAATTAATTTAAATATGAAAATTTCAATTGGTGGCGATCATGCCGGTGTTATGTATAAAGCAGAAATCACCAAAATGCTTCAAGCCGAAGGTCATGAGGTAATTGACTTTGGGCCGTTTTCGGATGCATCTGTTGATTATCCTGATTTCGCACATCCTGTTGCAACATCAGTTGAAAAAGGTGAAACACATTTTGGAATATTAATTTGCGGTAGTGGAAACGGTGTTGCTATTACGGCAAATAAACATCAACAAATTCGTGCTGCACTATGCTGGACCGAAGAGTTGGGTTCACTTGCCCGACAACATAATGATGCAAATATTTTGTGCTTACCTGCTCGTTTTATTGATTTAGAACTTGCAAAAAATATCACAAATAAATTTTTGACAACTGCTTTTGAAGGTGGTCGTCATCAAAATCGTGTAGATAAAATTTATTGCTAAATCAAGTTCCGTAAAGATGTTTAATTAAAGGTCTCTACAAATAAAATAATGAACGAAACCATTCAAAAATTACAACAAGGAGATGCACGGGTTTTGGCTCGTTGTATTTCAATGGTTGAAAATGAAACAGCAGGTTACGATGATTTTTTGCAACAACTTTCGCTCGATAAACTGATACCCATAACAGGAATCACAGGCCCTCCCGGTGCTGGTAAAAGCACACTCATCAATGCATTGGCAAAACACTTTACCGAACAAAATAAAAAGGTAGCCATCGTTGCCGTTGACCCAAGTTCGCCATTTAATCAAGGCTCGATAATGGGCGACAGATTGCGAATGAGCGAACATTTTTTACACCCCAATGTTTTTATCAGAAGCATGGCAACACGAGGAAGTTTGGGTGGACTGGCACCTAAAATTTTTGAAGTGTGTGATGTTTTTCGTGCTGCAAATTTTGATCATAT
>CANKGI010000134.1 GCA_947481365.1 Bacteroidota bacterium
GGCCGTTTAATAGTTTATAGTCAATCTTTTTTGAAAAAAATCTATAAAAATAAAAGATACCTTTGTTGCATAAAATAAAACAATGGCAATCAGGAAACGTCTCGATAAAAAAAGTAATTTTAAAACAACGAGAGATAAATCACCAAAGTCTTTTACAAAAAAAGACAGTAGAGAAAATTTCGACAGAAAGAAAACATCAAAACCATCTTTTAGAAGCAGGAGAGAGGAATTACCAGATAGCGGTCGTCCGGTAAAAAGCGCATCTTCAGATTTTAAAACAGAGAAGCGTTTTGGTGAGAATAAAACCAGAAAATATTCTGCAGGTCATTCGCGAAATAAAGATACGCAAGCAAGAGGCTTTGTAAGAAAAGATGACGAACAAAGAGAAAGACCCAAAACAGGAAGACCATCATTTTCAAGAGAGCCAAGAAAAACATTTTCGACAAGAGAAAGTGGAACTACAAGGCCAAAATTTTTTGACGAAAAAGAAAGTTTAGGTAAAGATTTCAGAGCGGCAGACAGTAAACCAAGATTTAAAAAACCAATTGCAGGAAAATTTGATAAACGCAGAACAAATTTTGACCAATCGGATAAGCAAAAAAGAATTTCGGAACCGAGAAAAACCAGCGCGGAACTGAAAGTGATGAAGAAAGAAAAATTTGAAAGACGAAACAAAAAAGAAGTTGAACAGAGAGAAACAGTTGGTTCGGACAATATTCGCTTAAACAGATATATTTCTAATGCAGGAATTTGCTCGAGAAGAGAGGCCGACAAATTAATTACAACCGGACTTGTAAGCGTTAACGGTAAAATAATAACAGAAATGGGATACCAGGTGAAACAAACAGACGATGTGCGATTCAATGGTGAAAGACTTTCGAGAGAAAAGAAGGTTTATTTGATAATGAACAAACCCAAAGACGCTATCACAACACTTGACGACCCAGAAGGCAGAAACACAGTGCTAGATGTTTTGGGAAAAGACCTGAAAGAGCGCGTTTTTCCAATTGGTAGATTAGACAGAAACACAACAGGTGTTTTGCTTTTTACTAATGACGGAGAGGTGGCCACAAGGTTAATGCACCCAAAATATGAAGTTGAAAAAGTGTATAAGGCAACGCTAAATAAAACATTGAAAGGGGAAGATTTTTGGCAAATTTCAAACGGGGTAGACCTTGAAGATGGTTTTATTAAACCCGATGAAATAGCATACCCAGATCAAAAAAACAAAACCGTAGTTGGTATACAAATACATAGCGGAAGAAACCGCATCATTCACCGAATATTTGAACACATGGATTATGTAGTTGAAAAACTCGACCGGGTTTCTTACGGAGGATTTGTTAAAACTGGTTTAAAAAGGGGAGAGTCGAGAATGATGGATGATAAAGAAATAAAGATGTTAAAAAGGCTGGTTAAGCTTGCTTAGTTTTTTCGATTTACGCTTACCCAACTCTTGATGTAATCCGCTATTTCGTGTGTGTTGGCACCGGGTGCAAATAATTTTCCAGAGCCTAATTTTATCAAATTCAACATGTCTTCTTCGGGAATAATTCCCCCGCCAGTCAACAGAACATCACCCATATTTTCTTTTTTCATTAACTCTAAAAGCCGAGGAAAAACCGAATTGTGTGCACCAGACAATATACTTACACCGATTACATCAACATCCTCCTGAAGAGCAGCGCGAACAACCATTTCTGGGGTCTGTCGAAGCCCCGTATAAATAACCTCCATACCAGCATCACGTAAGGCGCTAGCTATTATTTTTGCACCCCTATCGTGACCATCTAAACCAACCTTTGCAACTAAAACTCTTATGGGACGATTCATTATTTTTGTTCTTTTATACGAATAATTTCAAATGTTTTACTACCCTTTATTTCTTTCTCAAAATATTTTATAAACCCAATATCTTCTGTTTTGTAATAATACATAGAGTCTATTCCGTTCATTCCACCAAATTGGTGAGAAAGATATAAAGATAATTTATCCGCATTGGGGTGTTTTATGGTAACAATTGGGTATATTTCAACAGATTTCCTTTTTGGAATAATAACCCAAGAATTCCAATAGTTTTTAGCATTCTCGTCTTTGTTTGAGATAACAAAATATTTATCAACTTTTGAAAAAACAAGATCAGATGATAAATTAAATTCGTCTTTTCGTTTATTTTCTATTTGTTTCCAGCCAGATTTTGAAATAACAATATAAACAGAGTCTTTTGGGTCTTTCGAGTTGGTTCCAAGTTTAAAATAATATTGACCGCGAAACTCAGTAGGGATTGAATCTAATTTTGTTCCCGGATATTTATCCAATTTTGCCATACTGCATGACGATAAAGCGGTAATAAAAATTATTGAAAAGATGAATAATATATTTTTCATTTTATATGAATTTAAACGTTTTTCTTTTGTTCTTTCGACCAACTGTCTTTTAACGAAACAGTGCGATTGAAAATAATTTTTTCGGAAGAAGAATCTTTATCCACGCAAAAATACCCTTTGCGAATAAACTGAAACTTATCCAATGTTTTTGCGTTTTTCAACGATGGTTCAGCCAACGCATTCGATACTATTTCTAAACTTTTAGGGTTGATATAATCTTTAAAATCGCCATCTTCTGCTTGAGGGTTTTCAACTTTAAACAAACGGTCGTACAAACGCAATTCCAAAGGCACAGCATGTTTTGCCGAAACCCAATGAATGGTTCCTTTAACAGACATTCCGCTGGTGTCGTTTCCGCTTTTGCTTTCGGGAATATATGTGCAATGAATTTCAACAACACTTCCATCTGCATTTTTTGTAAACGATTCGCATTTGATGATATAGGCATTTTTTAAACGCACCATCAAACCAGGTCCAAGTCGAAAATATTTTTTCATCGGCACTTCCATAAAATCATCTCGTTCCATAAAAAGTTCTTTACAGAATGGTATTTCACGTGTTATTTTATGTTCTAAATCCTCAGGATTATTTTCTCCAATAAGTATTTCGTTTCGTTCTTCCGGATAATTATCGATAATTAATTTCACAGGATCCATAACCACCATCACACGGTCGGCAGATTTGTTTAAATCTTCGCGGATACAATATTCTAACAACCCAACATCAATTACATTTTCTCTTCTTGCAATTCCCACCAAATCACAAAAATTACGAATACTTTCAGGAGTATAACCCCTTCTGCGAAGCCCACTAACCGTTGGCATTCGCGGGTCATCCCACCCGCTCACATGTTTTTCATTTACCAGTTGCAAAAGTTTCCGTTTACTCATCACGGTATAATTCAAATTGCGTCTGGCAAACTCATATTGTTTGCTAGGAAAAATTTCTAACTTCTCAATAAACCATTCGTACAACGGACGATGAACTTCAAATTCCAATGTGCAAATGGAATGTGTTATTTGCTCAATCGAATCACATTGTCCGTGAGCGAAATCATACATTGGATACATGCACCATTGGTTTCCGGTGCGATGGTGTTCAACATGTTTAATACGATACATCAATGGATCGCGCAATAACATATTTGGCGATGTCATATCAATTTTTGCACGCAATACTTTTTCGCCATCTTTAAATTCACCGGCACGCATGCGTAAAAACAAAGCCAAATTTTCGGCAACACTTCGGCTTCGGTATTTACTTTCTTTTCCAGGTTCAGTGGGTGTTCCTTTTTCCGCAGCAATTTCTTCGGCAGAAGAATCATCCACATAAGCCAAACCTTTTTCAATCAGCTTCACCGCATAATCGTATAGCGTTTCAAAATAATCGGAAGCATAAAATTCATTCGACCATTCAAACCCCAACCATTTTATATCTGCCTTAATGCTATCTACATATTCTGTTTCTTCTTTTTCAGGATTGGTATCATCAAAACGCAAATTTGTTTTGCCTCCAAATTGTTTTGCTAAACCAAAATTTAAACAAATAGAAGTCGCGTGACCGATATGTAAATATCCATTTGGCTCAGGAGGAAACCTTGTGAGCACACGACCTTGGTGTTTTCCGTTTTTTATATCTTCGGCAATAATTTCTTCTAAAAAATTCGGACCTTTTTCTGTGCTCATTTATTTATTTTTTGATATTGAATTCATTCCTTTTTCTATACGAATGCAAATTTCATCACGACCTAATAATTCCATCATCCCCAACAAATCCACTCCGCTTCCTTTTCCACTAATGATTACGCGAATTAACTGCATCACTTCTCCAGTTTTTATTCCCAAAGTTTCGCAAGTTTGTTTGATGATTTGATCAATTTCTGTTTTTTGAAATGGTGAAAGATTTTTAAGATTTTGATTCAGCGATTCAAAAAAAGTTGGCGACTTTTCATTCCATCTTTTCTTTATCACATCCGTATCATATTCTGTTGGTGAAATAAAAAGATACGATGAAAGGTTCCAAAAATCAGAAACAAAAGTGGCTTTATCTTTTACCAGTAAACAAACAGCTTCAATAAAACTGCTGTCTTTAGCTTCAATTGAATTATTTTTCAAATGACCACTCAATATCGGAGTAAAAACCTGAACAAGTTCATCAATTGTTTTTTTATGAAGATATTGTTGGTTGAACCATTTTGCTTTTTCAGGATTAAAATGAGCTCCGGCTTTATGAATATGTTCAAACGAAAAAGCCTGGGTCAATTCTTCCAGCGAAAATATTTCTTGTTCCGTTCCGGGGTTCCACCCTAAAAATGCTAATAGATTGACAACCGCATCAGGGAAATATCCGGACTCCCGATAGCCACTCGAAATTTCTTTTGTGATTGGATCTTGCCATTGCAAAGGGAAAACAGGAAATCCTAATTTATCTCCATCACGTTTACTTAATTTTCCATTTCCTTCGGGTTTTAACAAAAGCGGTAAATGCGAAAAATTTGGCATCACATCTTCCCAGCCAAAATAACGATATAACAATACGTGCAATGGAGCCGATGGCAACCACTCTTCGCCACGAATCACATGTGTTATTTTCATCAAATAATCATCTACCACATTCGCCAAATGATATGTTGGCATTCCATCACTTTTGAACAAAACCTTATCATCGAGTTGTGAAGAATTGAAACTCACTTTTCCGCGAATCATATCGGTGAGCTCAACCGTTTCGTTCTCGGGTAATTTTAATCGTATCACAAAATGTTCACCGCTATCCACTTTTTTTTTCACTTCATCTTGCGAAAGAGTAAGCGAATTTTTCATTGAGTTGCGAGTTACTGCATCATATTTTGGATCCTTGCCGGAAGCAGTTAAACCCATGCGCATCGTTTCCAATTCTTCAGGAGTATCAAAAGCGTAATAAGCATTGCCATCATTCACCAATTGCATCGCATAGTGCCTATACATTTCTTTTCTTTCGCTTTGACGATAAGGCGCATAGGCGCCATCACCAAAGCCAATTCCTTCATTTGCTAAAATACCACACCATTTAAGCGATTCGATAATATACTCTTCAGCACCTTGAACAAAGCGACCTTGGTCAGTATCTTCTATGCGAAGAATAAAATCTCCATCGTGTTTTTTTGCAAAAAGATAATTATATAAAGCTGTGCGAACACCACCTATGTGTAGTGGTCCTGTAGGGCTTGGAGCAAACCTAACGCGAACTCTTCTTTCTGTCATATTATGGGCAAATATATATCATTTGCTACTTAGTATATGTTATAATGAAGATTTTACAACGCTCAAAATACTCTCAAACAACAGTCGGCCATCAGTGTTGTAAATATTGTCATCAACAGCTCTTTCGGGGTGAGGCATCATTCCAAACACGTTTCTGTTTTCATTACAAATTCCTGCAATATTTTGAAGAGAACCGTTTGGGTTTGATGTATCAGAAACAACACCATTTTCATCACAATAACGAAACAAAACTTGGTCGTTGGTAGTAAGCGATTCTAGTGTTTTTTCATCACAATAAAATCGCCCCTCTCCATGGGCAACAGGTATTTTAAGGGCTTTTTTTAAAGCTATGTTTGATGTAATTAATGAGTTGTTTGTTTGTGTTTTAATAAATACATTTTTACAATTGAATTTTTGGTGGTCGTTATGTAATAATGCACCAGGTAGCAAATGAGACTCACACAAGATTTGAAACCCATTACAAACACCAAACACACTACCACCATTATTTGCAAATTCAATAACGTTTTGCATAATGGGGGAAAAGCGAGCTATCGCACCACTTCTGAGGTAGTCGCCATAAGAAAACCCTCCGGGTAGAAAAATTAAATCACAGTTTTGAAGGTCGTGATCTTTGTGAAAAAGCTCAACCGTTTCGAAACCAAAAATATTTTTGAACGCATAAATAGCGTCACGATCACAATTTGACCCAGGAAAAATAACTACACCAACTTTCATTTCAATTAATATTAATCATGATAAGAAATAGTTTTCTATTCACACATGCGAATGTAAAAGGAGAAGTTGGAAGTTGAAAACCGAAACAAGAAAAAATTAAATTGTGGTAAAAAATTCACCCTTCTCTGTTGTGTAAGAACGAATGATTCGAGCACTTAACAGGTTTACTAAAATTTTTTGTGCTTGCCACCTTGAAATATCCAACAACTTACAAATATCCTTTAACATCAAAGGTTCGTTTTTTTCTAGGTGTTTCAACAATACACCCTCGTGTTTAGAATATTTTATTAAGGCGCCCCGCTTCTGTGTGTTTCGCCTTAACACATCAACAATAATTTTACTGGCAAGCAACGTTTGGTCACCCACCCGAACATAAACCCACCACTTATTGTTTTCATCTTTTGCATAGTAGGGTTTTTCTAAACCTTGGGGAATAACAGCCTCCAGCAACGTTTTCTTTCCAATTTCCCACTCAATTATTTCAACCTTAATTTGTGGTTTACAAAAAAACAGTCCAGCCGTATCTAACATGTGTTTTTCGTCTTCGCTTTTTACACCAGAAATTATTTTATTATCGGTAACCCCAACTAATAAACGCCCCCCTTTATGATTAGCAAACGCAGAGAATGTTTTTGCAATTTTTGCCGCAGAAGAAATGGTTTTTTTATAATCGAGGGTTTCCGATTCACCGTTTTCAAGTAGTTTTTTTATGTGTGAAAATTGCATGCCGCAAGATTAATAAAATGAGTTTGACAGAAAGAAAAAAAGTTATAAATTTGATTATGAACTATGAAACAGGTAACAATCTACCAATATCCAAATGGGCAGAAGACGACAAGCCTAGAGAAAAATTTTTACAAAAAGGGCGTTCAGCTCTTAGTGATGCCGAATTAATCGCAATACTTATTTCCACAGGCAACGCCAACGAGTCGGCTGTTGATGTAGCACAGAAAATATTGTCGTCAGTTTCAAACAAGCTGTCAGAATTAGGAAAAACAGCGGTAAGCGATTTAAAGAAAATAAACGGTATTGGTTCTGTAAAAGCGATTAAGATTTTAGCGGCAATCGAATTGGGCAGAAGAAGAAAAGAAGAGTTGGTTCACGAAAAAAAACAAATAAGGACAAGCAAAGATATTTTCGAATATTTTCATCCGATTCTTGCAGATTCAAAGCATGAAGAGTTTTGGGTTTTATATTTAAACCGAGCAAATAAAATAATTGGAAGCAAAAGAATAAGCGAGGGTGGTGTAAGCGGGACTGTTGTAGACCCTAAAATAGTTTTTAAAAGTGCAGTTGACGAACTGGCGTCATCCATTGCCCTTTGTCATAACCACCCGTCAGGAAACCCTAACCCAAGTAGGGAAGACGAAACGATAACACAAAAATTAAAAAGCGCAGGAAAGCTTTTAGATATTGGGGTTGTTGACCACATTATTATTACCGAATCTTCTTATTACAGTTTTGCCGACCAAGGACTAGTTTAAAAGAGCAACAGCATAAGGCACAAATTAAGTGTTTCGATTTCGAAAAACACAGCAAAACACCGTTCAGATAAAAATACAGCCATTCGCAATAATCAGCCGCTTATTTCTGTAAACAGCCATACGTATTGTTTATTAATAAATATCTTTGTTTTGTATTTAAACCATAATATCATGGAAAACATATATTTATTCGAAGAAAAAAAGCCTAAAAAAAACGGCCTCTTTTTGTTGGCCAAAAGGTTGTTTTCTGTTTATAGGAAAACTACAAGAACAAATTTTGTAAACACAGGTATGATTAACACAAAGCACACTAAATTTTTGCTAATTATATTGATGATAATGGCCGCTAATTTTGCCTCAGCTGCTAGCCGTTTTTCGGTTGCTTCGGGTAACTGGAATTCGACATCAACATGGTCGACAACATCAGGCGGAGTTGCAGGGGCGGCTGTGCCTGTGGCCGGAGACAATGTAACAATTGAAAACGGGTACACAGTTAGTCTAAACGTAAACACAAAAGCGTTGGGCGTATTAACTATTAGCTCTGGCGCAGCATTAACAACAGCAAGCACATTTACCGTTAGCGCAACAACAATTACTGTAAATGGGACCTATAACAATGGTAGCACAGGAAACATAACCGGAACAATGACCGTAAACGGAACATATAACCACACAGGATCAAAAGATGATTTTCCAACAGCA
>CANKGI010000135.1 GCA_947481365.1 Bacteroidota bacterium
AATGCACAGGGAAAATCGTTTAATTACACATTTACAAAAACCGAAAAAGCTTACACGCTCAATGCCGGATTGATGCCCGTTGGAAATTACAGTTACGAAGCAACAGTAAACATTGGCAGCAAAACCGAAAAGCTAAAAGGACAATTTACGGTGATGCCATTGCAAGCTGAATTTTTGCAAACAGTTGCCGACCATCAATTGCTTAACCAACTTTCACAACAAAGCGAAGGCAAACTTTTTTACCCGAACCAAGCGGATGATTTAATTAAAGCGATTAAAGAAAACGAAAAAATAAAACCGGTAATTTACAAACAAGAAGAAGTAAAAAGCTGGATCAATTTAAAATGGATTTTCTTTACACTGCTTGCATTGATAAGCGTTGAATGGTTTGTGAGAAAATGGAATGGAAGTGTGTGAGGCTTGGCAGAGCAATGCTTTCGTCATTCAGTTGTCATTTATTGTAAGGTTACACAATTCCCCATTCGGTAGTTATGGCGCTATTATTTTTTAGGAACCAATTCCCAAGTTTCGCCTGTTGTTAATCTCATTCTTAGAACTCCAAATTGTAATAACACATATAGTTTGTAGGAAATGGATTAATACCTTTATAATTAAAATCGCAGAAAATAAAGTTGAGGTTTCATTGCGTTAAAAATTCCTAAACCAAATATAGAAAATTTAAAATGAAGAATGTTGAGTTATTGGCAACTGAATTACCATTGAATGACAAAGAATGACAACCGAACAACAATAGAATGACTACCGAATGACTATTGAATAACTACCGAATCACAATGGAATGACAAAGAATGACAACCGAATGACTATTGAATAACAACCGAACAACAATTTATTATTTCAACGTTCTCTTAATTTCAACTTCTTCGTAAGCTTCAACATTGTCGCCCACTTTCATGTCGTTAAATTTATCAATGGTTAATCCGCAATCAAATCCTGATGAAACTTCTTTCACATCATCTTTAAATCGTTTGAGTGAAGAAAGGTTTCCTGTGAAAACCACCACACCATCACGTATCACGCGTATTTTCGAATTACGGAAAACTTTTCCATCGGTAACCATACAACCTGCAACGGCACCCACTTTGGTAATTTTAAATACTTCGCGAATCTCCACATTACCGGTAATTTTCTCTTCCATTTTTGGAGCAAGCATTCCTTCAATTGCCGCTTGTAATTCTTCGATGGCTTTGTAAATAATCGAATACAAACGAATGTCAATTGATTCTTGCTCGGCCAATTTACGCGCCTGCGGACTAGGGCGAACCTGGAATCCGATGATGATTGCATCGGATGCCGAAGCAAGCAACACATCCGTTTCCGAAATTTGTCCAACCGATTTATGAATTACATTCACGTGAATTTCTTCGTTCGATAATTTCAATAATGAATCGGATAACGCTTCAACCGAACCATCCACATCACCTTTAACAATGAGGTTAAGTTCTTTAAAGTTACCAATGGCAAGTCGTCTTCCGATTTCATCGAGGGTAATATGTTTGTGTGCACGTATACCTTGCTCACGTTGTAATTGCTGGCGTTTGGTTGCAATTTCTTTTGCTTCCTGTTCGCTCTTAGCAACCATAAATTTATCACCAGCTTGCGGTGCACCGTCAAAACCTAAAATCACAACCGGAGTTGCTGGTCCGGCTTCAGGCATTTTCTTTCCACGTTCGTCAAACATTGCACGAACTTTTCCTTGATGTGTTCCTGCTAAAATTGGATCACCTACACGAAGTGTTCCGGCAAGCACCATAACAGTAGTTGTTATACCACGACCTTTATCAAGAGTTGCTTCAATTACGCTACCAACTGCACGTTTATTTGGATTGGCTTTTAATTCTAAAACTTCGGCTTCCAATAAAACTTTTTCTAAAAGCAAATCAATGTTCTGTCCTTTTTTAGCTGAGATTTCCTGACACTGATATTTTCCTCCCCACTCTTCAACCAAAATATCCATTGCCGAAAGTTGCTCACGAATTCTATCTGGATTGGCTCCATCGCGGTCAATTTTATTTATCGCAAAAATAATTGGCACACCGGCTGCTTGCGCATGGCTGATGGCTTCTTTTGTTTGTGGCATCACACTGTCGTCAGCCGCAATTACCACAATTACAATGTCGGTAATTTTAGCACCACGAGCACGCATGGCAGTAAACGCTTCGTGACCAGGAGTATCGAGGAATGAAACTTTCTTACCGTTTTGCAATGTTACTTCATAAGCACCAATGTGCTGCGTAATTCCTCCGGCTTCTCCGGCAATAACATTTGCTTTACGTATATAATCGAGCAACGAAGTTTTACCATGATCCACATGTCCCATCACCGTTACAATTGGTGTACGAGGCAATAAATCTTCTGGCTTATCTTCATCTTCTTCAATGTTTTCTTGCAACGATGCCGAAACAAATTCAACATCATAGTCAAACTCATCGGCAACAATGGCAATTGTTTCAGCATCTAATCGCTGGTTAATTGATACCATCAATCCCAAAGTCATACATGCCGAAATAATATCTGTAATTCCTACATCAAGTAACTTAGCAAGTTCGTTAGCCGTTACAAACTCAGTTACTTTAATTAATTTACGTTGCGCATCAAGTTCTAATTGTTCTTCTTCTCGTTTATCAGAAGCGGCATCACGTTTTTGTTTACGCAATTTCGAACGGATAGCACCGATGTTTTGTGTTTTACTTCCAGGATTTAATCGTGCAAGTGTTTCTTTCAGTTTATCCTGAATTTCCTTTTCGGTAATTTCAGTTTTAACTCCCGATTTCTCATCAGGTCTTGGTCCTTTATTAAATCTATTTGGACCTCTTTCAAATTTTTTATGTGGACCGCCACCACCACCTGCATTTTCAGGACGTTGTTTAGCAGCAGTTATAGGTCG
This sequence comes from Bacteroidota bacterium, assembly GCA_947481365.1. Lineage (GTDB taxonomy): Bacteria > Bacteroidota > Bacteroidia > UKL13-3 > UKL13-3 > CAIUEQ01. Next base: position 2,909 of record CANKGI010000135.1, read on the forward strand.
GTCTTTTCCGCCAATTGTACTTGGTGGTATACCTTTTTTAGCATCAGGATTTTCACTTCCTGTAACAAAATTCTTTCTGCGTCTTTTTTTCTTAATATTATTTGAATCGTCAGAAGAGGCTACAGGCTGCGGCTTTCTAGGCTGCGGAGCTGGTTCAACTTTAAGTTCAATTTTTCCAAGAACTTTTAATCCTGTGAGTTTTTCGTAATTGGTCTCAATCGTTGGATCAACTTCTTTCTCTTCAACAACCGGAGGAGTAGGAGGAACTATTTCTTTTTCTTTCTCTACAACTATTTCTTCTTTAACTGCTTCAATTTTCTCTTCAGCTATTTCAATCGGTTTCTCTTCTATTTTTTCAACAGGTTGTTTTTTTGTTTTCGAAGCAGGCTTTTTCTCTTCAACTACTTTTTTAGCTTTTGGTTTTTTATCAGGACGAGTTTTAGTATTGATGTTGTCGAGATTGATTTTTCCAATTACCTTAAGTTTTAACTTTTCGTCATCAACTTCTTCAATTACTTCTTCTTTTTTAACAACAGGTTCTTCTTTTATTTCTGCTTTAACTTCAACCGGTTTTTCTTCAATAACAGGAGGTACAGGTGTTTCAATTTTTTTTGCTGGTGCAGTGGGTGCTAATCCTGATTTAATTAATATTCCATCATCATCGTCCTCATCATCTTGCTCTTCTTTTTTTGCAACAGGCTCTTTTACTTTAGTTGTTTGAACCGGAGTAACAGGCTCTTCTTTTTTTACAACTTTAGGTTTTACAAGTTGTTTGGCGTCATCACGAACTTTTTTGTCCGACTGAAAATCGTTGAGCAAAATGCTAAATTGTTCTTCAGTTAATTTTGTAGTAGGTTTAGCTTCAACCGCGTGGCCTTTTTTGGAAAGGTGTTCCACTAAGGTTTGCATTCCTACATTCAACTCTTTAACAACTGCGTTTAATCTTATTGTTTTTTCGCTCATTACGATTTATTATTCCTCTTGAAAAACTTTGCGAATATCGCTTTTTATTGTAAATGTTTTGTAGTGATTAAGTTATTTGGCTATTAAGTTATTAAGTGAATTTTTCAAAACTTAATAACCTAGTAACTACACACTTTATTCAAATTCAGATTGTAATATTTTACGCACTTCAGTAACCGTTTCTTCTTCCAGTTCGGTTCTGCGAACAAGGTCTTCAACGCTTAATGCCAATACGCTTCTGGCTGTATCACAACCGATATTTTTCAATTCGTCAATTATCCAGCTATCAATTTCATCCGAAAATTCATCCAAGTCGATGTCACTTTCGTCTTCATCGCTTTCACGATAAACATCAATTTCAGTTCCTGTTAATTTTCCGGCAAGTTTAATATTGTGTCCGCCTTTACCAATTGCTAATGAAACCTGATCGGGTTTTAAAAACACCGAAGCACGTTTTGCTTCTTCATCAATTTTTATGTTTGATATTTTAGCAGGGCTGAGCGCACGCTGAATAAGCAATTGCAAATTGTTGGTGTAATTAATTACGTCAATGTTTTCGTTACGTAATTCGCGAACAATACCATGAATACGTGAACCTTTCATTCCCACACATGCTCCAACCGGATCAATTCTGTCATCGTAAGATTCAACAGCAACTTTAGCACGTTCTCCTGGTTCACGAACAATTTTCTTAACGGTAATCACACCATCCAAAATTTCGGGAACTTCCATTTCAAATAATCTTTCGAGGAACATTGGTGATGTACGCGAAAGAATGATACGTGGCGAGCCATTATACATTTCAACTTTAGCAACTACGGCACGAATGCTATCGCCTTTTTTGTAATGATCAGCAGGGATCATTTCGTTTTTAGGTAACAATAATTCGCTTCCTTCGTCATCCAAAATCATCAATTCTTTTTTCCAGATTTGATAAACTTCACCGGCAACAATTTCGCCAACGCGATCTTTATATTTTTTATAAATTTCGTCTTTTTCAAGTTCGAGAATTTTCGACATGAGTGTTTGGCGAGCTGCTAAAATGGCTCTGCGACCAAACATTTCGAGCGTAACTTCTTCGGTTAAATCTTCGCCAACTTCAAAATCGGGCTCAATGTTTCTTGCATCCGAAACCGAAATCTGACTGCGAGAATCTTCCACTTCGCCATCGTGAACAATAGCACGATTATGCCAGATTTCTAAGTCACCGCTGTTATCGTTGATGATCACATCAAAGTTGTCGTCACTTCCGTATTTTTTTCGCAACATACTGCGAAACACATCTTCGAGCACACGCTGCATGGTGGCGCGGTCGATGTTTTTGAATTCTTTGAACTCGCTAAACGAGTCTATTAATCCTGCACTGTGCATATATTGGTTATTTAATTATTGGTTAATTTTTATTTGATATTATTTCTTAAAACTGATCTGAACAATTGATTCGGCTATCTCTTCTATTGCAATTTCTTTTTGTGTTGCATTAGGCAAGTAGCCCTTCTTTTTATCTTTAAACATAATGGTAATACTATTCGAACTTACATCGGTTAACTTGCCAAATAATTCGGTATTACTTTTTAATTTTATCATTAATTCTCGTCCAATGTGTTTTGGGTATTGACGCATCATTATCAAAGGTTTATCAACTCCTGGCGATGAAACTTCAAAATAAAATGGCTCTGCTTCAAATTCCATTTCGTCCAATTTTGCATTTAATGATTTCGAAAGAACTCGGCAGTCTTCTATTCTAACACCATTATCTCCATCAACATATACAGCAATTTTTTTGCTTCCCTGCATTTGCTCTACTTCCACCAAAAAAAGGTGTGGAGGCAAAAATTCGTTAGTCCAATTAGTTAATTGTTGTACAATATTCATTTCTTCTCAAATTGCCTATCCTGCATTTCTGCGGGATAACTAACACTAAATTTCTGTAAACAAAAATGTAAGTGTAAGTAATAAAAGAGGGGACTTTAGGTCCCCTCATTATTTAAATTTTACGGTGCGAATGTATGTATATTTTCTGATTTGGCAAATTTCTTCCCCATAAGTACAATTTTGAACAGAATCAGCGTTAGGGTATATCACTTTTATTAATTGAAGCAGATTAATTTTTTTATTTTACCTCACTACATATATTTGTTTCCTTTAAAATTAACGCACAGAGAAGAATGAAAGACAAATTTAATTTATACAATAACGTTTTTGGTTGGGTAGCCTTCGTTGTTGGACTCGTTACATACACGCTTACACTCGAGCCCACAGTAAGTTTTTGGGATTGCGGAGAGTTTATTTCTGCTTCATATCGTTTGCAAATTTGCCACCCACCAGGAGCTCCCTTGTTTCTAATCATTGGCAGATTGTTTTCTCTATTTGCCGGAGGTGATGTAACCAAAGTTGCATTTTGTATCAATATGGTTTCGGCTACTGCCGGAGCTTTATGTGGTGCTTTTTTCTTTTGGACCATTACACATTTGGGAAAGAAAATATTAATGCGCGGACAAACCGAATTGAACGGACAGCAGATTATGGCTTTGATGGCCAGCGGTATGGTTGGTGCACTTACACTTATTTGGAGCGATACTTTCTGGTTCTCGGCAGTTGAGGCTGAGGTTTATGCTTCATCAAGTTTTTTTACCACACTTACTTTCTGGTGTATTTTAAAATGGGAAAATTTTGCTGATGACAAACATGCTGACAGATGGCTTATTCTTATTGCCTATTTAATAGGATTGGCAATTGGTGTGCATCTTTTGAATTTGCTTGTTATTCCTGCAATTGTTTATGTTTATTATTTTAAAAAATACAACTATACAAACATTGGTTTCTTAAAAGCATCGGGAGTTGCTATTGCAGCTATTGCCATTGTGCAGTTCGGTATCATTCCCGGAATGCCATCACTTATGGCAAACTTCGATTACCTTTTTGTAAACACATTGAGTATAGGATTTAACAGCGGTATCTATTTCTTTTTACTTGTTGTTGCTACGTTTCTTATTTCGGCATTGTTTTATTCGCAAAGCGATTCGAAAATAGCTTTAATGGTTGCGATTGCTTCGTATGCAATTATTGTTGTAGGCTCACTTATATTAAACGTTACCATTACTGCATTGGCAATATGGGCAATAATTACTGGAGCGATTTACTATTTCGTTTTTACGGAAAAAGCATCGAAAGCATATTTTAACACAGTTGTTTTATGTATTGCTTTTATCATTATCGGATATTCTTCTTATGCAATGGTTCTTATTCGTTCGGTGGCCAATCCGCCAATTAATATGAATAACCCACAACAACCATTCTCTTTATTATCATATTTAAATCGTGAGCAGTATGGTGAGAACCCACTAGTTTACGGACAATATTTTTACGCCAAAGTTATTGATGTTGAAAAAGGTGCGATGCAATACCGCAAAGGCGAAACAAAGTATGAAGAAGTTGGTCCGAAATTAACACGTATTTACGACCCGAAGGATTGTACCATTTTACCTCGTATGTGGGCTGATAGAGGCGATTATGTGCAAGCTTACAGACAATGGGAAAGTATTGCCGAAGGTAAAAAAGCAACTTTTGGAAAGAACATCAATTTCTTAATAACCTACCAGATGCGTTTTATGTACTGGCGATATTTTATGTGGAACTTTGTAGGTCGTCAAAATGATCATCAAGGATTTGGGGGAAATATTGACGGTAACTGGATTTCAGGTATTCCGTTTATTGATGCCATGTTGGTTGGACCGCAAAAAGATATGCCTGAAAGCATTAAAAATGAAAAAGCCAGAAACACTTATTTCTTCTTTCCATTAATTTTAGGTTTGATTGGTTTATGGTGGCATTTTAAACGTGCAAAAGAAGACGCAATTGTTGTTACAACATTGTTCTTATTTACCGGTGCATTTATTATTCTTTATCTGAATTTCCCTGCACATCAGCCACGTGAGCGTGATTATGCCTACGTGGGTTCATACCAAACATTTATGATTTGGATTGGCTTAGGTGTACTTGCTTTGATTGATTGGCTTTCGAAAAAGATGGATATAAAACTGGCAACAGGAATTGCTTCAGTTGCTTCTATTGCTTGTGTTCCAGTGCTCATGGGACAACAAAACTGGAACGACCACGATCGTTCAGTTCGTTCAACTGCACTTGATTTTGCTAGCGATTATTTAAATTCTTGTCAGAAAAATGCAGTGTTGTTTACCAATGGTGATAACGATACCTATCCGCTTTGGTATGCTCAAAATGTGGAAGGCATTCGTAGCGATATTCGTGTTATCAATTTGAGTTTATTAAACACAGATTGGTATGCCGATGGTTTGAAAAATAAGGTTTACGATTCGGAACCTGTTCCATTCTCGATGACACCTGATAAATATGTTCAGGGTGTTCGTGATTATATCGTTTACTATCAAAATCCTGAAGTTGAAAAACGTTATGGCATTAACCAAACAGATTATTATCCGTTAAAAAATATTCTTCAATTTGCTACTGATGATAAAGATCCGATGGCAAAATTGCAATCTCAAGGTGGTGAAATGTTCAGCTACTATCCAACAAAAAAATTCTATATTTTAATTGATAAAGAAAAGGTAAAGAAAACAGGAGCAGTTCATCCTAAAGATTACGCTTCGATTGCCGATTCGATGAAATTTGAAA